>CAYFLQ010000180.1:0-3920 GCA_964344065.1 uncultured Sphingobacterium sp.
GAAAAAAGATATTCCAGGTTCATGGCATCTTGAAATCAATCGACGAAAGATCCAGCCCTCTATGTCTGTCAACGACCAGGGTACCCTGATCTATCATTACGACCCCAAAGCTGAGAACAGATACCTCTCTCTTCAGTTTTGTGTCGGAGGTAGAACCTTTTGCAGTGAATCTGTTGTGAACTGTGAAGAATGCAAGCTCAATCCCAATGCCCAGTGTGTTGAACAAACGGGCACCATTGATGAGTTGAATTTCAGGTTTGAACCACTGCATCTTAACAACCTGATCAAAACGGAAAGTAAAAACAGCGACCTACAGGCATTATTGAAATTCAAGTATGATCACAGTTTCACCAGACCTGTTGTCATCAATGGCAGAATTCGTCATACGCTCGATTCTATCCTCAATCACAGATATGCTGATGCCGTTGAGAATATTTTCATCAATGCGCAGACCCAAATTTTGTTGCTGTATACATTAGAATCCATGAATACCATGCAGGAAGAAGAAGTTCCAGCGTGTAAATTTCTTGCCTATCACGATGAGCGAGAAAAAATCATGAAAGCAAGAGAGATTTTATTGCAACACATAGGTGATCCCATCACCATCAAAGAACTTAGCAGAAAGGTTGCGATCAACGAATGTTACTTGAAAAAAGGTTTCAAAGTAATGTTTGGAACAACCATTTTTGATTTTTATCAAGACCAGCGAATGGAGCACGCAAGGTATCTCTTGTATGAAAAAGGATTGACGGTATCTGAAGTATCAGCACAACTCGGATATTCTTCAATTTCCCATTTTTCAACCGCCTTCAAAAAACATACTGGCTTAAAGCCTTGCGAATTATTGGTGAAATAACTTGTCATTGTCATTCAATTGTAAAAAAACTTTCGCAACATCTTTTCTGACATTTTCATGATAATGCTTCATTCATGAAGATTGAATTTTGTGCCCGAATCAATGTTCATGAGGCGCAGATTTCTGATCATTTTTTTTATTCCACTGTATATATTTTCTCAATCAAGCAAGGATACATTGAATCCTGCCACGCTTGATGAAGTGATTGTCACAGCTACCAGAACTCCACGTTTGTTGGGCAATATGGCTATTCCTGTTTCTTTGGTGAACGCTAAAACCATTTACCAGAGCGGTTCTTTGCGACTCAACGATATTTTATCCGAGCAAACAGGATTGATGATCACTGACAATTTTGGAAAAGGAATTCAACTGCAAGGGCTCTCCTCAGAGTACACGTTGATTTTATTGGATGGTGAGCCGCTCATTGGAAGAACAGGTGGTGTGCTTGATCTGTCAAGAATCACCATCAGGAACATCCGAAAAATTGAAATCATCAAGGGCCCCTCTTCAAGTCTTTATGGATCTGAGGCAATGGGCGGTGTAATCAATATTATAACCGACAGAACTGGTCAAAACAAATCGGATGCGAGTTTTCGGTATGGAAGATTCGGCACAGTAGATGGAGCAATCAATTTTTCAAGAAAATTCAAACAGTCAGATCTGCAATTTTCTTCTAACTACAACAGATCAGAAGGATATAGTTTGAAGCCTTTTGCTTTGCAAAAAACAGTTGAGCCTTACTGGAAAACAGCACAGCAAATCAATTACAACCATGCGTTCACTGCTCATTGGAAAGCAGGAGTTGGCTTGCGTTTCAATAATACACACATCGACAACAATATTTCAGTTCAGAATCTCGGCAACACCATTGTTTCAAAAGGATTTGAAAAAAATGGTGAATACAATCTAACGCCTTACATTCAATTTCAGGTTGATCAGAAAGTTAAATCAGTGTTGCGGGGATATGTTACTGGATTCCGTGCTCAACAACAATTGGATGTAAAAGATGTCTATGGAACTTACAACGATGCGTTCAAGCAATTGTTTTCAAGGATTGAACAACAAACAGATGTTCATCCAACTTTACATTCTACATTAACCATCGGCGGTGGCATCATCCGAGAAGAAGTTAGTTCAAACAGATATGACAGTCTTTCAACTGTTAGAAGAAATCAAATTGCCTACGTGTTCGCACAAAATGAGCAATTGATTGCAGATCGACTTACCTTGATTGGAGGTGTAAGATTTGATGCCAACAAAGCGTATGCATCTGTGTTGAGTCCGAAGCTTTCTTTACAATATAAAATAAACAAAGATTGGTCTTTCAATTTTTCATATGGCCGCGGATTCAAGGCACCTGACTTTAGGCAATTGTATTTGAACTTTACCAACTTGGCTGCAGGTGCCTACTCTGTATTTGGAACCGAAGTTGCAGCACCTGAAATCAAACGCTTGTCCAGCATCGGATTGCTCGAACAGACTACTGATATGTATTCCAGGCTTTCTGCGTTAAAACCAGAAACTTCTGGGGGGCTCAATTTTACATTGAAATACCATCAGCCCAACCTCCTAGCTGGAACCTTGAATCTTTTCAGAAATGATCTTTCTAATATGATCGTAACTGACATCATTGCATATAAAAAAAGTGGTGGGCAGGTATACAGTTATTTCAATTTAAAGCGTGCACTTACACAAGGATTGGAGTTGAACTTGTCTAAACAAATTACTACACATCTTCAGATCCAATCTGGGTACCAATATTTATACACTGCTGATAAAGATGTATTGGATGCCATCAAAAAAGGAACTGTTTATCAACGAAGTCAATTTACCAATGAGGTAACCAACATGAAAATGGGTGATTATGGAGGACTCAGTTTTAGATCTAAGCACAGTGGAAACATCAAAGCATATTATGAAAACAACAAAGGGTTTTTTGTTACTGCGAGATTGATCTATCGAGGCAGGTGGGGCACAACAGATTTAGACGGAAACGGTTTGATCAATCGTTCTGATGAATATGCAAAAGGATATCTGCAATTGAATTGCAGCGCTGGGATGGAGGTTACAAAACATTGTAAGCTCATGGCAGGAGTCGACAATATTTTCAATTACAAAGACATATACAATCTTCCCGGAAACCCAGGCAGAGTGGGGTATATAGACATTCAAATACATTTTTAAACATTAAAACAACGTGAAAATGAAAAAGTCAACTGTTATTGCACTCGTGTTCTTCTCAACCTTGTTTTTTTATGCTTGCACAAAAGATGATAGCACTTCGCTTACCCCCATCACCATCACACAAAATGTAGTAAAAGATTTGATCGCTGATACCATTGTTGGATTGTCGAATGGCCAACCTGTCGGTGCTGGCAAGTTTACTTTCTATAGTCTTGAAAGCAATAGCGTGGTAGCCTCTTCAGACTCTAACTCTACCAAATGGGATTTGGCGTTCAGGGGTACAACCATTCTAACCAATGGGGGGACCAGTGGACCCGGACTTGGTGGCGCTTTTGTGTACAATGGGATTTTCGATGATGTAAAGACAGTATCGATGGATTCGGTGTTCAGAAAAGACAATTATCCCACTTCATATGCCATTCCAACCGGCAGCAACAAAGGCTGGTATGTATATGATGGGGTGAATAATCTGATCACACCTATTCCAGGTAGAATATTGGTGATCAAAACAGCAAAGGGCAATTATGCCAAGGTTGAGATCATTAATTATTACAAGGGAGGTACTACTCCGGCTCCAACTGCTGCAGATGATGTGAAATTAAAAACCCAACGTTTTTATACGTTCAGATACGCACATCAGTCAAACGGTACCGCCAGTTTTCAGTAAGGAGGAGTTTTTCTACCTTTGCAGCCTTCTATGACACAAGGCTCCTATAAAGAATTCGAACAACTCAACCTGCCAGCTTTCGAAAGAGAAATGCTTGCACTCTGGAGTAAGGAAGATGCTTTTGGCGAAAGCATCCGCAAGAGGGAAGGATCTAAACCATTCGTTTTTTACGAGGGACCTCCCAGTGCCAATGGTATGCCAGGCATCCACCAT
>CAYFLQ010000181.1:0-3913 GCA_964344065.1 uncultured Sphingobacterium sp.
CCATCCACTCATTCACGTTGTAAGCACGAACGCCAACCACAATTGCATCAAGAGATTTCAATCTTTCTTCTGTGATATCATCTTTGCCTAATTCAACCAACTCATACCCCATCAACTTGATGGCATCTGGAACTTTATCACCAGCACCAACTACATAGCCAATCTTTTTGCCGGTCGTTTTTAAATTGACTTTTACAGTCATTTGCTCATTCTTGCTGAAATAAATGAGCGTTGGTATATGTTCGTAAGACAAGACATGCATGAAAGGAGCATCATCATTTGCAGATGGAGTTTCTTTCTTATTCACAGATGCAGTGTTGATCAACACAGGTTTTGCAGCAACTGTAGAGACTTTTGATGGAATGACATAAACAGGATGAATAAATTCACCAATGGCCGGATCAACATTTCTGAATACAACAGGAACTTTTATTACCATGTTCTGATCTGCGATTTTCATTGAAAGTGCCACTTCAAAACTTGGTTTATTTTCTGCCATACCAATCAATTGCTGATCAGTAACATTGAAATGACCCTTGTTCATAGGGTTGGCCAACCAGTAAGGTTGTGAAACTGGATGTGTTGGAGATACAGCCAATGCAAGGGTTTGAGCCCAATTGTTGTTGTTTTTTAATGTTGCTTCTGGCATCCATGTTGCTTTATCTAATTCTACTTTAGCAACAACTGCAGGAACAGCTGAACGGTTATACACTGAAAGATTTACTTTCAGAGAATCGCCTTGTTTGATATACTGTTTATCACTTACCGCTTCTACATAGAACCCCATCACCATTCTGATCAATTTTTCAACTTCTGCAGTCTTCAGTTTACTCCAGTATGCGTCTTTGATACCCGCCAATGCTGTTCTTATGTCCAATAATGCATTGACAGAGGCAGAAGGATTGTTCACATCATAAGCAGCAATCATTTTATTGATGAGTGCATGTACAGCATCCCCGCCTTCCACTCTTTTCCAGGAACAATCAATGCCATCCATAGGATCTTTCTCTGCAGCATCACCTGAAGTATGTTGAAAATATTCTGTAGCTGAACCTCTTGCACCTGCTGACCCAAACCCTTGAGAACGATGTTGACTTCTGCTGTCTGCTGAAATCTCTCCAATGCTTTTCCCAAGCAAAGGAAGATAGTCTCCCACTTCAATCTTCATTTGATTTTCGGAAGTGGTATTCGTTCCAAAAAAGCTAAAAGTATTCCACATGATTCTTTTCACTTTCCATGGACCCACTCCATATTTAAATTGTTCCGGAAATCTGTTGGGATCTGCTGCAGCGATGAATGCTTCACGAGCAATCACTGCAGATCCGGAGTGATGTCCATGTCCTGCCCTGCTGTCTTCAGGGAACCTTGTAATAATAATATCCGGGCGAAAATTTCTGATGACCCAAACTGCATCAGACAATATTTTTTCTTTGTCCCAAAAGCTCAACGCCTCTTCCGTTCTTTTTGAAAAACCAAAATCAAAGGCACGAGAAAAAAATTGTTCAGCTCCATCTGTTCTTCTAGCAGCCAACAATTCCTGGGTTCTGATCAATCCCAATTCAAAACCTTGTTGGTTGCCAATTAGATTTTGACCACCATCGCCTCTTGTCATCGCCATATAACCAGTGCGGTATTGCCTGGCTCTCGCCATATAGGCAAGCAGACGTGTGTTCTCATCGTCTGGGTGCGCTGCCATGTATAAAACAGAACCAAGCACATTCAGTTTTTTCATGGCATGAAGGATCTCGCCACTGCTCCATTGTTGAGGTTTTTGAGCAACAGCGTTGAAAGAAATGGAAACAGCAAGTACTGTGAAAATGAAAAATGATTTCATTTGTTGGATGGCAAGACGGAAAGGGTGCATACGTTGAAAATTGTTGATGTACTAAAATAAAGAAATAGAAACGATTATCATGTAATAGTGTCCATTTCTTTCAGATTACTCGGTATATTTATTGTATGAAAAAATCAATTCTGCTACCGCTCTTATTGACAGCCTATTTATTTCAAATTGTCACATCAACCGCTCAAGTCAATCCCTATCAATATGCTATATCGAAGACAGCCCAAGGTAAACATGGTGCTGTAGCTTCCGCACATCCCATCGCCAGCATGGTAGGTGTTGAAATATTGAAACAAGGTGGCAATGCGTTTGATGCCGCCATTGCAACTCAACTTGCGTTAGCGGTTGTCTATCCTGGAGCCGGCAATATAGGCGGAGGAGGATTCCTGGTAGCTCATACCCAAAAAGGAAAAACCATTTCTATCGATTATCGAGAAAAAGCTCCTGCTGCATCTACAAGAAATATGTATCTGGACAACAATGGAAATCCACAAATGGAATTGAGTCAGAATGGTCATTTGGCCAGTGGGGTTCCTGGTACCATTGCAGGGTTGTTTTCATCACATGCCTATGGAAAGCTTCCTTTTGCAAAACTGATACAGCCAGCCATCGATTTAGCAGAAAAAGGTTTTGTAATCACTCCATCTGAGGCGAGATCATTGAATGGTTCAAAATCTGCTTTTATAAAATACAATACGATTCTTCCTGTCTTTGTAAAATCAACTGAATGGAAACAAGGAGATACGTTGATTCAAAAGGAATTGGCAACCACACTTAAAAGAATCAGAGATGGAGGGCAAAAAGGATTTTACGAAGGTGAGACTGCAAGATTGATTGTGGAAGAAATGAAAAGAGGCAGAGGGAACATCAGCTTGGAAGATTTAAAAAATTATGCTGCAGTTGAAAGATCTGCCATAGCATTCGATTACAAAGGATATAAAATCATTGGAATGCCCATGCCAAGCAGTGGTGGTTTGCTGATGCAGCAAATGATGAAAATGATTGAAGACCGCAATATCAGCAGCATGGGATTTCACTCCCCTGCAGCTGTACAATTGATGATTGAAGTAGAAAGAAGAGCCTATGCTGACAGAGCTGAGTTCATGGGAGATCAAGATTTTGTGAAAGTGCCAGTAAAAACGCTTTCAAGTATTTCCTACTTAAAAGACAGAATGAAAGATTTCATTCCAGGTAAAGCAACTCCCAGCGATATCATCAAGCCAGGGAATGTAAATCCAGAAAGTGAAGAAACCACTCACCTCTCTGTTGCAGATGCAGATGGAAATGTAGTGAGTGTAACCACCACACTGAATGGTGGCTACGGATCCAAAACTGTAGTTGCTGGCGCAGGTTTTCTCTTAAACAATGAAATGGATGACTTTAGCGTTAAACCAGGTGTGCCCAATATGTTTGGCGCTGTAGGAAAAGAGGCCAATGCAATTGCACCTGGAAAAAGAATGTTAAGTTCCATGACGCCGACCATCGTTCTTAAAAACAACAAACCCTATTTAGTCGTGGGTACACCAGGTGGAACAACCATCCCAACATCCGTATTTCAAACATTGGTAAACATATTGGAGTTTAATCAATCGCCACTGGAAGCTGTGAACAATCCAAAGTTTCACCATCAATGGCTTCCTGATCAGGTTGTAATAGAAAATGACTTCCCACAACAAGTACAAAGTTCATTGAGCACCATGGGATATAGCTTTCAAAAAAGAGGGCAAATTGGCAGAACGGAAGTAATCAAAATCGACTGGCAAAAAAACAAGGTCACGCAAATAGATGCCGTAGCCGACAAGAGAGGCGATGATCACGCCGCTGCTTATTAAATGGTATTATAACATTTTATTGAATCTATTCAGAAGCTGAGATTGGTTAACTTCGTATCAAATTCAGCTTCTGAAAAAGTCAGCAAAAATAATAGGCTATATATTGGGGAGTTTTTTTTCACTCTACCTCATCGTTTGGCTATTGCTGAAACTGCCTTTTGTACAACAACAACTCATCCATTTTGCAACTGACCAACTAACGAAAACCATTCATACTGAAGCAAAAATTGGTAGTGTC
>CAYFLQ010000182.1:0-3876 GCA_964344065.1 uncultured Sphingobacterium sp.
GGATGATTGAAGGTCCAACCCATGTAAGCAGGCATTCAGTGATTTCACAAGGGCATTATGAAAATCTACAGAAACCATCTGAAACATTTAGCAAGGTACATGATGGACGAAAGCCAAAATTGCTCATGGATATTCATAGCGTGAGTGAGGTAAATGATCCTTCGATAGATTTAAGTGCTATCAAAGGCCCTGCTACCAGCAAAGTATTTGAACAAACAAAGAAGAAATCATGATAAGTATACAATTGCTCATGATAGATGTATGGTTTGGGCTAGAGAAGTTGCTCCTCATTGGTGCAATCATTTCATTCTCTTTGGTCGTTGCTATGTATACTACATTCGCTGAAAGAAAGATTGCAGGATTCATGCAAGACCGCAGAGGTCCCAACCGTGCAGGCCCTTTTGGTTTGCTTCAACCATTAGCGGATGGCCTAAAATTATTTTTCAAAGAAGAAATTATTCCGCTTACTTCCAATAAATCACTCTTTGTGATCGGTCCCGCGTTGGCAATGTTAACAGCCATGCTTACAAGTGCTGTCATTCCCTGGGGTGATCATATTGAAATTGCTGGAAGAACAGTTAGCTTACAAGTAGCAGATGTAAACATTGGTATCCTATATGTGTTTGGTGTGGTGAGTCTTGGAGTGTATGGAATCATGATTGGAGGTTGGTCTTCCAACAATAAATTTTCATTGCTTGCAGCAGTAAGAGGTGCCTCTCAAATCATCTCATATGAATTGGCAATGGGACTCTCATTGATCGCTCTTCTTTTGATGACAGGCTCTTTAAGCCTCAAAACAATTGTAGAACAACAAATGCAAGGTGGATGGGGCGGACTATTGGGATGGAATATTTTGTATCAACCTGTTGGATTTTTAATTTTTCTTGTATGTGTCTTCGCAGAATGTAATAGAACTCCATTTGATCTTCCAGAAGCTGAGAACGAATTGAACTTTGGCTATCATCAGGAATATTCATCCATGAAACTCGGATTGTACTTGTTCTCTGAATATGTAAACATGTTTATATCAAGTGCAGTAGTTTCAACATTGTTCTTCGGCGGTTATGATATACCATTTGTAGATGAAGCAGCTTTAACACTTACGTTGGGTGCCAATATGGTTGCACTCTTTGGGTTTTTAGCCTTTTTTGCAAAGATTGCATTCTTTCTTTTTGTATTCATATGGGTACGATGGACCATCCCCAGATTCAGATATGATCAATTAATGGATTTAGGATGGAAAAAATTAATACCACTTGCCTTAGCTAATTTATTAATTACTGCAATCGTCATTTTGGCTCTAAATAAATAATTGTATGGGTGTACTAACAAATAGGGCAAAAACATTAGAGCAGAAGCCAATGACTTTCTGGGAAAGTCTTTACTTACCTGCCATTTTCAAAGGCATGGCCATTACGTTTGGTCATATGTTTAGAAAAAAGCCTACTATCAATTATCCAGAACAAAAAAGACCTTTTAGTCCTGTTTTTAGAGGTCTACATGTGTTGAATCGTGATGCAGAAGGGAGAGAGAATTGCACGGCATGCGGTTTGTGCGCTGTAGCTTGCCCAGCAGAAGCCATTACCATGGAAGCTGCAGAGCGTCAGTCTGGTGAAGAGCATTTGTATAGAGAAGAAAAATATGCAGCTAAATATGAAATCAACATGTTGCGTTGCATTTTCTGTGGTCTTTGTGAAGAAGCTTGTCCTAAAGATGCAATTTATCTCTCAGAAACATTCGCTCCTTCAAACTTTACACGCAAAGGATTTGTCTATTCCAAAGAAAATCTACTCATTCCTCATCCTGTGAATGAAAAAGAAAAATATGAAATGGCAAAGGGATTGAGAGACGAACAATTAAAAAATAAATAACTCATGCCGATCACTGAAATATTATTTTGGACTTTATCTATAGTGTCAATACTAGCAGCACTATTGGTAATATTCAGCAAAAATCCAGTGCACAGCGTACTGTGGCTGATTGTAGTATTTTTTACCATTTCAGGACATTATGTATTGCTCAATGCACAGTTTCTTGCCATTGTAAACATGATTGTTTATGCAGGGGCTATCATGGTCTTGTTCTTGTTTGTAATCATGTTAATGAACATGAATGCAGATCAAGAGCCCACGAAGAGCAAGTGGATGAAAATTGCAGGAGTGATCTCAGGCGGATCTTTGATGTTGCTGTTAATTGCATCACTCAAAAACAGTTCATCAACAACAGGTGGAGAAGAAGCAGGCATCGGATTGATTCAACAGTTGGGAAAAACGCTCTTCAGTGAGTTTGTTGTTCCCTTTGAAATCAGCAGTGTACTCTTCTTAAGTGCAATGGTTGGTGCGGTAGTCTTGGGTAAAAAAGAAAATAAACCAACTGATTCAGCAAGCATAAATCAATAACCCATGCCCATTCAATATTATATCTTTCTTTCTGTATGCCTTTTTTCCATTGGAATCATAGGTGTATTGACCCGCAGAAATGCAATTATCATTTTCATGTGTATTGAATTGATGTTGAATGCTGTCAATTTATTGTTGGTTGCATTTTCACGCATGCACCATGCAGCAGCGTATGCCCTGGATCAAACGTCTTTAGCAGGTGCTGAAGCACAAATCTTTGTATTCTTTATCATGGTTGTTGCAGCTGCTGAGGTAACTGTTGGACTTGCCATTATAGTGATGTTATATCGAAACATACATTCAGTAGATATCAATTTTTTAAACCGATTGAAGCACTGATCAAAAACATATATCAATGATTGATATGATAAAATTTGGATACCTCATTCCCTTGCTTCCCTTGGTCGGATTTTTGATCAACGGGTTGGGAAGGAATTTCTTAACAAAGAAAATGTCGAGTAGCATTGGCAGTGGAGTGTTGGTGCTTTCCTTTGTGTGCAGCCTTTTGATTTTCTTTCAAGTCACTCAACCTGGTTTCTCCACTCAAGTGTTGTTTTTGTTTGATTTCATTAAAACAGCCGGAATAGATATTCCATTTGCTTTACAATTTGATCAGCTCAGTGCGCTGTTCTTGTTGGTGATAACAGGTATTGGGTCATTGATACATATATATTCTGCTGCCTACATGCATGAAGAAGATGGTTCACATTATGCCAGGTATTTTGCTTATCTCAACCTATTTGTTTTTTTCATGCTCATTCTTGTTCTTGGTTCAAGTTTTGTAACCATGTTCATTGGATGGGAAGGTGTAGGACTTAGTTCATATCTGTTGATTGGATATTGGTTCACCAATAATAATTATAACAATGCTGCAAAAAAGGCATTTGTCATGAATCGTATTGGTGACCTTGGATTTTTGCTCGCTATTTTCTGGATGTTGTCGCAGTTCGGAGTGATCACATACGCAGGTGTTTTTGCCAAAGTTTCTACCATGCCTGTAACTGCAATCACCGGAATTACATTATTGCTATTCGTTGGTGCAATGGGCAAATCTGCTCAAATTCCTTTGTATACTTGGTTGCCTGATGCCATGGCAGGACCAACTCCAGTTTCTGCATTGATCCATGCTGCGACCATGGTTACAGCAGGTATTTATATGATTGCACGCAGCAACATCATGTTCTCATTGGCACCTGTTTCTCAAAATGTAGTTGCTATCATTGGGATTTCAACTGCATTGCTTGCTGCAACTATAGCTTTAAAACAAAATGACATCAAAAAAGTATTGGCTTATTCTACCGTAAGTCAATTGGGCCTCATGTTCCTTGCATTGGGAGTAGGTTCTTATACTGCAGGTGTATTTCATGTGATGACACATGCTTTTTTTAAAGCTTTGTTATTTCTTGGGGCAGGAAGTGTTATTCATGCGATGCATCATGAACAAGATATTTATAAAATGGGCGGACTCAAAAAGAAG
>CAYFLQ010000183.1:0-3851 GCA_964344065.1 uncultured Sphingobacterium sp.
TGATTACTTCATATGCAATTGCCAATGTGATCATCATACCACTCACTGGATTTTTAGGTGAATATTTCGGAAGAAAAAATTATTACGTTGCCTCCATGATTATTTTCACACTTGCTTCTTACATGTGTGGGCAGTCAACCTCATTGATAGAATTGATCATCTGGAGATTTATTCAAGGAGTAGGTGGAGGAGCGTTGCTTTCAACTTCGCAAGCCATCATGTTTGATTCTTTTGAACCACATGAAAGACCTATGGCATCTGGCTTATTTGGGATGGGGATTGTATTAGGTCCAACCCTAGGACCAACTGTGGGTGGATACATCATCGAACATTTTAATTGGCCGCTGATATTCATGATCAATATTCCGATTGGAATTATTGCAACTCTTTTGTCGTTGACGTTTATCGAGAAGAAACCGGATGAAGGAACCAAAAGAAAAGAAATCAAAATTGATTATTTGGGAATTGTGATGTTGATGGCTGGTATTGGTTGCTTGCAATATGTATTGGAAAGAGGAGAATCCGAAGATTGGTTCAACAGTGAAAGCATCAGAACATGCGCCGTGATTGCCGGTGTTGGCCTGATCAGTTTTATCATATATGAATTGAGTATTGATCAGCCTGCTGTAAACCTTCGGGTTTTATCAAATAGAAATCTTGCTGTAACAACCATGTTTACTTTTGTTGCAGGATTTGGATTGTTTACTTCTGTATTCGTATATCCAGTATTGGCACAACGGGTACTAGGACTCACTGCGTTTGAAACTGGATTGAGTTTACTGGCTCCTACCTTAGCTGGTGTAGTGATGATGCCTGTGATTGGAAAATTAATGAGCAAAGGAGTTACTCCTCTTCCTTTTGTTATTGTAGGATTTTCTTTGTTCAGTTTATATGCATTTTTAAGTGCAGGTGTTAGTCCTGATGTAGGAATCGCAGCGTTCTTTATTCCATTGCTGGTTCGTGCATTTGGAATGTCCATGTCACAACTTCCACTCATCAATCAAGCTGTGATAGGATTACAGCCCAAAGATTATGCATCAGGTATCTCACTGAACAATATGATCAGGCAATTGGGTGGTGCATTTGGAATTGCAATGGCTAATAATTATGTGGCAGGGAGATATGCATTGCACAGAATGAATTTAGTTGGAAACTTAGACCCATCCAACCCAGTTGTAAGTGATCGAGTGCAACAACTCTCAGGAAGTCTAGGACAAAGAACAGGCGACTTTGCAAATGCAGGACAAAAAGCATTGACCATCATCAATGCAACAGTTGACAGACAAGCGTATTTCTTATCTTATCTGGATACGTTCAGATTGGTAGGCGTATTTTTTATATGTGTGATTCCATTTGTGGTATTTCTAAGGGTGAAAAAGAAAAACGAACAAGACCCCAGAGAAATGATGAAGGCCGCAGCAGAAGCACACTAAACTTAATTACAGGAAAATGAAAAAGAAAGTAAGTATTTTATTTGGAGTGATGAGTGTATTTGCTCAACTGCTTATTGGACAAAACAATTCATCTGATGAATTAAAAAATTTGGTAAATGCATCTTTCAATCATTTCCCTAAAATTGCAGAAGTAGACAATGCAATCATCATTGCACAGGAAAAAATAAAATTAACAGAACTCAATAAGCAACCAGATTTTACTGCTGATGCCGCTTATTCGTATGTGAAACCAAAAATTGAATTGCCCATCAATGGAAACACATTTCAATTTGCACCAGTAAATAATTTCAATGCAGCGTTGAATGGATCATATACTTTGTTGGATTTCGGAAGATTGAAAGCAGCAGTACAACAATCCAAAAATGAATTGACCATTGCAAAACATAATAAAGACCTGGTACAGCATCAATTGGCATATCAGATTGCCAATATTTATTTCTATTCGATTTACATTAAAAAAGCCATTGAAATACAAGACATTATTTTGAATACATTGTCTGAAAACAAACGCATACTAGAAAGTCAGATAAAAAATGGCACTGCACTTGAAATCGATGTATTGAGTATTCAATCAAATATAGATGCAGAAGAAAACAGAAAAACTGAATTAAAAACCATGTTGCGCAAACAAGAAATCTTGATGGAATATGCAACTGGAGTCAAATCGGTTGCAGGAAATTCATTTGAATTGGGCGCCTTACTCAATGAAATAACTAAAATAGAAATATCCAACCCTGAATTAACACTGGCTCAAGATAAGGTTGATCAGGCAAAGCAAGATGTATCCATTGTTTCAATGAAATACAGACCAATAATGGGATTGAGAGCAAGTATGGGAACAAGAAATGGATACATTCCCAATATCAGTGAAATGCGTTTTAATTATTTAGGCGGAGTTTCATTCAGTATGCCAATTTATAATGGCGGTAAAATAAAGCAGCAAGTAAAACTTCAAGAGAAATTAGCAGACCAACAAACACTTTCATTAGAAAGTATGAAAAAGACATTGGAAAAAGACTTGAACCAATCGTTGGAAGAATTGAACTCAGCAAAAGAAAGGTTAAGCAGAAGCAATAGTCAGATTGAAGTTGCCAAAACTGCCAATAAACTGGCTATGAGTAAATTAAAAAATGGAACAGGCACACATCTTGAAACAACCACTGCCAATACCAACTTGCAAAGAAGCTTGTTGAACCAACTTCAATTGCAATTCCAGGTATGCAATGCACAGCTTGAAGTAGCCAGATTATCGGGCAAAAAGTTTTGGTAGGACTGGGTTTTGATGTATATTCAGTATACATCAAAATTCAACGAAATGCATCGCCGGTCATTTTTCGAAACCACCTCCATAGGAGCCATAGCAGCAGCTATTCCGAATCTTTCATTTGATCTTCCAACTGCACCTTCAACTTCAAGAATCAAACTAAGTGTATCAAGTTATTCTTATTGGCATTTCAAAGGAGATAAATTCCCTATTGAAAAAGTAATTGACGAAGCTGCATCCATGGGGCTGGATGGCATCGATGTATTGCACAGACAAATGGAAAGCGAAGACAATGCATATCTGCAAAAACTTAAAAAGCACGCATTTGTAAATGGCATTGCCATGACATGTCTTTCCATTCACCAAGGTTTTGTAACCCCAGATAAAGAAGAGCTCAAAAAAAATGTTGAACACACCAAAAACTGTATAGAGCTGGCCTATAAAATGGGCATCCCTTGTATGCGACTGAATACTGGGAGATGGAATACAACCAAATCTTTCGATGAATTGATGAAAAATCGTGGCATCGAACCCATCATTCCTGGATATACGGAAGATGATGGATACAAATGGTGTGTGGATGGCATTAACCAATGTTTAGACAAAGCTGAAGAATGCGGTATCCTGCTTGCTTTGGAAAATCACTGGGGACTAGGATCCACTCCTGAAGGCATGTTGAGAATTCATGAAACTGTCAATTCGCCTTGGTTGGGTTTATTAATGGACACAGGTAATTTCTTGGAAAATCCATACGATAAATTGAAGAAAATTGCCCCCAAAGCAAGTTTTGTGCAAGCAAAAACGTACTACGGTGGCGGGGTATGGTACTCGCTGGATCTCGATTACGATCGAATCATCAAAATATTGAAAGACGTTAACTACCAAGGGTATATTTCCATTGAATTTGAAGGAAATGAAGACCCTAAAACAGGTGTCAGAAAAAGTGTCGACCTTTTGCGCAAAGCTTTGAAACAATAATCATCTAATAAAAAAACGATTGTCATGACAAATCAGCATTCAAATTCAAGAAGAAAATTTCTTACACAATCTGCCCTCATGGGTGCAGGTGTTTTCTTTTCAAAGGATTTATTGGCATTTACCAATGATGGTTCTAAGTTTGGAGGAGTTCAAAT
>CAYFLQ010000184.1:0-3830 GCA_964344065.1 uncultured Sphingobacterium sp.
ATTGCACAAAACGGATTGTTTGGTCAGTATGTATATATTATTCCTGAAAAAAATGCTGTTGTTGTGAGATTGGGTGAATCAAAAGTGACCAAGCCGATCCATCATCATCAACCTGAAAATTTTACATATATCGATGCTGCACTTTCAGTACTGCAGTAACTGAATAACATGAAAAAAGGCCAGATGATCATCTGGCCTTTTTCTTTTTAGAGTATGATTGCATCTAACTGCTGCGACTTATACAATTGATTATAATCTGAAATCGATTTTCTCAATACTTCAAGATTTTTCTTTTCTGAATTCCACTCTGCTTGCAAATCCGCAAGTCTTGTTTTGATGCCTTGTGTTACACGTGGATCTGGAACATCAGCCAATCCTTTGATATTGAAAAATTCTGAATTGATTTTACTCGGCCAGTTGATTACATCTTGTCCATTCTGAATTCTGCTTTCAACGATATTGGATTCCCATCCTTCAATGCTTTTCAATAAAGTTTTAGCTTCATTCAGCACTTTCTCTGCACCTGCTTTTTCTTTCAATACATCAACCTGATTTTGCAATTGCTTTTTCACTCTTCTCACTTCGTTCACTGTTTTATGAATTTCAGTGATGTTGGAAACGATGGTTTTCAATATATTTTGTTGTTCATTCCACTCAGCTTCCGTTGCTTGAATATTTGGATTGCCCAACAAAGTGATTTGTGTTTCTGAAGAACCATTCTTGGTTTCAAGTCTTGCTTTATACTTTCCTGGTTTCACTGCATATCCATTATAGGTGCCCCATACATACACGCCTTTTACATCAGGACTTACCTGATCAACCCTGAAATCCCATAAAAATCTATTGTGCCCCTTTGCAACTGGAATCGTAGTAGCTGGAGTTGGCCCACCGGGATATTTGGTGTACGATTCATCTTTTTTATTGCTATAGGTTCTGATAACATTACCAGACTCATCACTGATGATAAGTTTCACTGTTTCACTATCTGATGTTGCAGGGAGAAAATAATCTAAAATCACACCCTCTGGGGCATTTTGTCCTGCACTGTATTTCTCTTCTGGTAAGCCATTTCCTCCACCATATTTATAAGATGGTTTTGGAGAAATTAATTTGACCGATGATGCATCTGCGAATTGTTGAATCGCACTTAAATCGTCCAATATCCAGAATGCTCTTCCCGCTGTTGAAGCAATCAAATCATTGTCTCTGATGATTAAATCAGTAACAGGAACAACAGGGAGATTTCTTTGGAAAGGTTCCCATGTTAATCCTGCATCTTTAGATAAGTAAAATCCTCTTTCACTTCCAGCGTATAAAATATTCTTATTCTTTTTGTCTTCACGAATTACTTTGATAAAATCATCTGCTTTTACACCATTGATAATTTTGGTCCAGGTCTTTCCGTAATCAGTCGTCTTATAAGAGTATGCACCATAATCATTGAACTTATATCTGGTCGCAGCAATATAAGCAGTGCCTTTATCGAATGAAGAAAGTTCAATGCTATTGATTTGAGATTCTGCCAAATCAGCAGGAGTAACATTTGTCCATGTTTTTCCTCCGTCCATAGTTAATTGCACAAATCCGCAATCACTTCCTGTCCAGATTACACCTTTCTCTAAAGGTGATTCTGCAATATAAAAAAGTGTGTTGTAGTTTTCACCACCTGCACCTTCATTGGTGAATGGAATACCACCAGGACCTTGTTTTGATTTTTCATTGCGCGTTAGATCAGGACTGATAGCATCCCAACTCATTCCGCCATTGGTTGATTTCAACAACACATTTCCACCATGATAAATAGTTTTTGGGTCATGTGGAGATACAATAATTGGGGCATTCCAATTGAAACGGTATTTCATATTGCGAGGTTCAATTGCCAGATTCATCGTTGGATATGCCTGAACATCTTTCGATTCATTTGTTTTCGTATTCAATACTTCGATGTATCCTTGGTAACATCCAGCGTATATCAATGAAGGATCATTGATATCAAATGCTGGAAACGCAGACTCACAGCCGGGTCCAATGCTCCAGTCTCTTTCTGTCAATGCAGGACCATTGTTTCTACTTGCAACAATCACTGAAGTGTTGTCTTGTTGACCTGCATATAATTTATAAGGGAATACATTGTCTGCATTCACTCTGTAAAATTGTGCAGTTGGTTGATTCATGATAGATGACCATGATTTGGTATTGTCGTAAGTGATTTCAGCACCACCGTCATCTGCCAAGGCGATGATACCAGAATAATTGGGATGAATCCAAAGATCATGGGTATCTCCATGTTGCACTTTCACTGGTGCAAATGTTCTCCCCCCATCAATTGATTTCATTACTGGGGCATTCAACACATAAACAACATTTTCATTTTTAGGGTCTGCGAATACTTCCATGTAATACCATGAACGAGAACAAATGTCTTGGTTGTTGGAAAGCATTGCCCAATTTTTTCCTCCATCATCTGATCTGTATAAACCTGACTTTGCTTTTTCTGTTTCAACAATGGCGAATATTCGATTAGAATTTGCTCGTGATACGCTGATACCAATTTTACCCATTTGCTTTGGCAAACCATCTGTTAGTTTTGTCCAGGTATTACCCTCATCAGTTGATTTCCAAATAGCAGATCCGGGCCCACCACTTGAAACTGTCCATGGAAATCTTCTGTGCTCCCATGAAGCAGCATAGAGTATTCTCGGATTGTTCATGTCCATTGACAAAGATGAAATACCAGTGCTGTCATTGATATATAAAACCTTTTTCCATGTTGCACCACCATCAATAGATTTATATACACCTCTGTCATTGTTCGGACCATGAACAGTTCCCTGTGATGCTACATAAACGATGTCTGAATTTTTTGGGTGAATGGCAATGTCAGAAATATGTCTTGTTTTTTCTAATCCAACATTTTTCCAGGTTTTACCTGCATCGGTTGATTTATACACTCCATTACCATAGCTGGTCATTACCCCTCTCACTGCATGTTCACCTGTTCCAACATACACAACGTTTGGATCAGATTCTGCAACTGCAATATCTCCGATACTTCCAACCGTAAAAAATCCGTCCGAAATATTTTTCCAGCTGATGCCACCATCTTCGGTTGTCCAAACTCCACCACCAGTATATCCAGCATAAAATTTCTGGTCATTGTTGATCACACCGCTCACTGCATTGGCACGGCCGCCTCTAAAAGGACCAACATTTCTCCATTTTAAATTTTTAAAAGTAGAGTCAGGACTTACAGTTGTAGTAACTGGAGTAATTTCTTTTTTCTTTTGCGCAGTTGCAAATAACATACTGCAGGCTAGCAAACCCAGGAGTAATTTTCTCATAACGATGATTTGAATAAATATTTCATTTAAAGGGTACTGAAGATATAAAAAAAGCTCCACCGAAGTGGAGCTTGTAATAAACTTATGTTGTGAAACCTTATTTCTTGATTTCCCAACCCGGACGATAATTTCTCGTCACAAATTGGTTTGCATCTTCGAAGTTGGTAATCTTCATGCTGTTTCCATCCCACAATAGTTTCTTTCTTCCGTAGAATTCGAAACCATTTCTTCCGGCTGCATTTTTCACTTCTCTGCGCAACATGTAGCTTCTGATGGCAAGGTTTCCCATCAGCACTGTTTCAGTCAACGGACCAGAATAGTCGAATGAAGAAGTCAATGCTTTATGTTCCTTGCTGTTGAATCCTGCTTTACACGCTTCCGTCCATGCAACCTGATGTCCCCATTCAGGCAAACCTTTTGGTGCATTTGGATCTGGAGCTGGCATGGTGATTCTTTCGCCGTTGTTGAGATAGATTTTCGGATTGTTTC
>CAYFLQ010000185.1:0-3827 GCA_964344065.1 uncultured Sphingobacterium sp.
TTCAAGATGTGTTTCTTGGAAACATCCCATACATGACTCCTCGCGGAACTTTTGTAATCAATGGCGCTGAAAGGGTAGTGGTTTCTCAGTTGCACCGTTCACCTGGTGTATTCTTCGGACAATCACTCCATCCGAATGGAACAAAAATTTATTCTGCACGTGTGATTCCTTTCAAAGGCGCATGGATGGAATTTGCGACAGACATCAACAACGTGATGTATGCATACATCGATCGTAAGAAAAAATTCCCGGTAACTACTTTGCTCCGTTCAATTGGATTTGAAACGGATAAAGACATTCTTGAATTGTTCGGAATGGCTGATGAAGTAAAAACTGAGAAAAAAATATTGGATAAACTCGTTGGCAAGCGTCTTGCTGCAAGAGTTTTGAAGACTTGGGTAGAAGATTTTGTGGATGAAGATTCTGGTGAAGTAGTTTCTCTCGAAAGAAATGAAGTAGTCCTTGAGCGTGATACTGTATTGTCTGAAGAAGATATCAATACTATTCTTGAAACAGGTGTGAAGAGCGTTTTCATCCAGAAAGAAGAAGTAAGTGGTGATTATGCGATCATCTACAATACATTGAACAAGGATACTTCTAACTCAGAATTGGAAGCGGTTCAACACATTTACAAACAATTGCGTGGTGCGGATGCTCCAGACAATGAGACTGCACGTGGTATCATCGACAAATTGTTCTTCAGTGACAAACGTTATGATCTTGGTGAAGTAGGTCGCTATAAGATCAACAAAAAATTAAACCTCAACTATGGTTTGGATCAGAAGACCCTTACCAAAGAAGATATCATCGAAATCATCAAATACCTTGTTCGCCTTACCAATGGTAAAGCGGAGATTGATGATATCGATCACCTCAGCAACAGACGTGTTCGTACAGTTGGTGAACAATTGTATGCACAGTTTGGTGTTGGTCTCGCGAGAATGGCACGTACCATCCGTGAGCGTATGAACGTACGTGACAATGAAGTGTTTACGCCAGTTGATTTGATCAACGCACGTACACTTTCATCTGTGATCAATTCTTTCTTCGGAACATCACAGTTGTCACAGTTCCTCGATCAAACCAATCCACTCAGTGAAATCACCCACAAGCGCCGTATCTCTGCGCTCGGTCCCGGTGGTTTGAGCAGAGAGCGTGCTGGTTTCGAGGTGCGTGACGTACACTATTCACACTATGGTCGTTTGTGCACCATTGAAACTCCGGAAGGTCCAAACATTGGATTGATCTCAACACTTTGCGTTCACGCAAAGATCAACGAGATGGGATTCATTGAAACTCCTTACCGCAAAGTGAACAATGGTAAAGTGGAAGTGAAGAAATTGACCTACCTCAGTGCTGAAGAAGAAGACACAGCAAAGATTGCACAGGCAAACGTACCGCTTACTGAAAAAGGTGAGTTTGCAGAAGATAAAGTAAAAGCAAGACAGACAGGTGACTTCCCAATCCTCGAGCCAAATGAAGTGGAATTCATGGACGTTGCGCCCAACCAAATTGTTGGATTGAGTGCATCATTGATTCCATTCCTTGAGCACGATGACGCCAACCGTGCATTGATGGGATCAAACATGCAACGTCAGGCTGTTCCTTTGATCAAGCCAGATGCGCCAATCGTTGGTACTGGCTTGGAAGCAAAAGCTGCACGTGATGCAAGAATTCAGTTGCATGCGGAAGGTGAAGGTGTGGTTGAATTTGTGGATGCAAATGAAATTCATGTTCGTTATGAGCGTGATGAAGCACAAAAACTTGTAAGCTTTGAAGATGATTTGAAAGTATATCGCTTAACCAAATTCATCAAAACCAACCAGGAGACATCTATCACTCTTCGTCCAGCTGTAGCTAAAGGTCAACGTGTGAAAACAGGTGATTTCTTGACAGAAGGTTATGCAGTGAAGAATGGTGAATTGGCATTGGGACGTAACTTGAAAGTTGCTTTCATGCCTTGGAAAGGATACAACTTTGAAAATGCAATTGTAATCAATGAGAAAGTGGTAAGCGAAGACTTATTTACTTCTATCCATATTTCTGAATTTGAATTGGAAGTACGCGATACCAAATTGGGTGAAGAAGAATTGACTCCAGATATTCCAAACGTTTCTGAAGAAGCAACCAAGGATTTGGATCAGTATGGTATCATCCGTATCGGTGCACAAGTGAAAGAAGGAGATATCCTCATCGGTAAGATCACACCTAAAGGTGAAAGCGATCCTACACCAGAAGAGAAATTGTTGCGTGCGATCTTTGGTGACAAAGCTGGTGATGCAAAAGATGCCTCTTTGAAAGCGCCAAGTGGAACTGAGGGAGTTGTGATTGGAAAGAAATTGTTCCAACGTGCGAAAAAAGACAAGAATTCAAAAGCAAAAGAAAAAGCTGCTCTTGAAAAACTTGAAGCTGTTCATACGCAGACTGAAAAAGATATCCTTGAATTGCTCGTTAATAAGTTGCAGACGTTGTTGAAAGATAAAAACTCTGCAGGCGTATCTAATAATTTCGGTGAAGTAATCATCGGTAAAGGTTCTAAGTTCAACGCCAAAGCATTGGCTGGTATTGATTATCAAAATATCAATCCACTTGGTTGGACAGGCGACGCAAAAATTGATGATGCGATCAACACATTGTTGCACAACTACAACATTCGTTACAACGAAGAATTGGGTAGATACAAAAGAGAGAAATTCAACATCTCTATTGGTGATGAACTTCCAGCTGGTGTATTGAAACTTGCCAAAGTATATCTTGCTGTAAAACGTAAGTTGAAAGTGGGAGATAAGATGGCGGGACGCCACGGTAACAAAGGTATCGTTGCAAAAATCGTAAGAGCGGAAGATATGCCGTTCCTCGAAGACGGAACTCCAGTAGACATCGTTTTGAATCCATTGGGTGTACCTTCTCGTATGAACCTTGGTCAGATCTATGAAACCATTCTCGGATGGGCAGGTGAGAAACTTGGAATGAGATTCTCTACACCAATCTTTGATGGTGCTTCAGTTGACGAAATCAAAAATTTGATCGACAAAGCTCAATTGCCAAGCTTCGGACATACCTATCTCTATGATGGTGAAACAGGAGAGCGATTCCACCAAAAAGCAACCGTGGGTATCATCTATATGTTGAAACTGCACCACATGGTGGACGACAAGATGCACGCACGTTCTATTGGGCCATACTCTTTGATCACTCAGCAACCGCTTGGTGGTAAAGCTCAGTTCGGTGGACAACGTTTCGGTGAGATGGAAGTATGGGCACTTGAAGCATACGGCGCTTCTAACATCTTGCAGGAATTGCTCACATTGAAATCTGATGATATCATTGGAAGGGCTAAGACCTATGAATCAATTGTGAAAGGCGACAATGTTCCAAAAGCTGGAATACCTGAATCCTTCAATGTATTGGTTCATGAGTTGCGCGGATTGGGATTGGATCTCAAGTTTGACAACTAGTCTACATCAAACCAAATATAACTGTAAGTCCTCCGCAAATGCGGGGGACTTTTTATTTTCCCATGATGTGTTTAAAGAACTCCCAAGAGTATAAATGAACATCAATATCATTTGGGTAATCATGTTTGCCGCCAATGACTTTTAATAAAACTACTTCTTTCTTCTTGCCCGTATAACTGTATTTTTCGATGGTTTTGCCATCTTTAGGGTCGTTGTCTGGTAAGGTTTCCATTGTTGCGTTTCCGGCATAACCAGCCAGTTTCGACCAGTATTGGAGTGTTCGATCGGTAGACATTACTTTTCCAAAATTTCCTGTATTGAGAATGACTTCACCACCTTCATACGGATTTGTTTTATCCAACGTACCAT
>CAYFLQ010000186.1:0-3818 GCA_964344065.1 uncultured Sphingobacterium sp.
TTCGCCCAAATAAAATTCAATCATAGCACCATCAGGTGGATTTTGTCCGGCAGGTTCTTCTGGAGGCAATGGCGTATCAGAATTCATATTCCATCTAACGCGAACTGCTTTTTGCGGTTTGAATAATACGTGATTGGTTGGAGTAGTAGCAGTATTCAATTGTCTTAAAGAAGTGATGTTATCCATGATCCAAAAACTTCTTCCGTGTGTTCCGATCACCAGATCATCGTCTTTTACCACCAAATCGCGGATCGATGTGGATGGCATATTTTGACGCAATGATTGCCAATGTTCTCCATCATCAAAAGAAACATAAACTGCATTTTCAGAACCGGCATAGAGCAATCCTTTTCTCACAGGATCTTCCCTAACAGTATTGATAGGTTCATTGGGCAATCCACTCACCACTTCTTTCCAAGATGCTCCACCATCATGTGTTCTGTAAATATGTGGTTTCATATCATCACATCTGATTCTATTCACAGCTACATAAGCACTATTGTCATCAAAATGACTTGCATCAATTTGAGACACTTTGCTCCATGATGTTACACCAACGGGGGTAATATCTTTCCAAGTCAACCCTCCATCACGGGTGATGTGAACCAAGCCATCATCAGTTCCTGCCCACAGGGTATTGATATTTTTATTGGAAGGTGCCAATGCATAAACAACTCCTCTTCGTGGCATCGTTTTCATTTTGTCTTCAGTGAAAACACCAACGCTGGATGGGATGTCATAGGTTGAACGGGTTAAATCAGGACTAATAGTTGACCAACTGTTACCTCCATCGGTTGTTTTAAAAATAATATTTCCTGCGAAATACAATGTTTTATGATCGACAGGAGAAAACAAAACTGGAGCGGTTCTGATGAATCTAACTTTTCCATCTCTCACTGGAACAGGTGAAATATTTTGAACCTGACCTGTACGTTTATCGTACTTGGTAATCTTTCCACCATAAATAATATTGGGATCCAATGGGTCTACTGCAACATATCCATATTCCTCCACACCAACTGGATGCCATTCCCTGAAAGTGATATTTCCATCATTGGAACGAGATGCAATTCCAACTGATCCACTTTCTTGTTGACCACCATAGACATTGTATGGAAATGCATTGTCAGTACTCACATGATAGAACTGAGCAGTAGCTTGATTGTACCAAGACGACCAGGTCTCACCACCATTTACTGTAACAGTTCCACCTTGATCCAATCCCAACGCAATGATGTTGGAATTATTTGGATTGATCCAAATTCTATGGTAATCATCGCCCCCTGGCGCACCTTTGATGCCTGTCCAACTCTTACCACCATCAACGGATTTCCATGTTACCACATTGGCAGAGTAAACAATGTCTTGATTCTTAGGATCAACTTTAACTTCTGCAAAATCAGATCCTCTTCCCCATAATCTTCCATCTTCCGTTAGCATATACCAGGATTCACCTCCATCATCACTTCTATAAATTCCTCCTTTTTTTTCTGCATCTACGGTTGCATACATTCTTTTTGAATTGCTAGGTGCTATGGTAAATCCAATTCTTCCCAATCCATCTTCTGTAGTTGTAGGCAATCCTTTAGTCAATTTTTTCCAAGTATTACCACCATCTTCAGACTTAAACAATCCACTTTCGACACCGTTCCATGCTCCATTTTCCCATGGACCCTGACGTGCAGCCCACACATCTGCTATGACTATATTTGGATTGTTGGGGTCGATCGCAACTTGTACTGCGCCTGTGTTTTCATTGATATACAATACTTGCTGAAATGTTTTACCACCATCTAAACTGCGGTACACTCCACGCTCTTTATTTGGTCCATATGGATGCCCAAGTGCTGCAACAAAAATTCTGTTTTCATTTTGTGCATCCACTGCAATGCCACCAATTTGCTGTGCATCACTCAAGCCTAGATTCACCCATGTCTTTCCTGCATCCGTGGATTTATATACTCCATTTCCAACAGACAGATCTGGACGTTGAATACCTTCTCCACTTCCAACATAAATGACATTTGGGTTGGAAGGCGCCACCACCACATCCCCCACAGATCCTGTATTCTGATCATCAAAAATGGGCTTCCATGTGTGCCCATAGTCATTTGTTTTCCAAACTCCCCCATTGTTTACACCGATATAAAAAACATTGGGCTGTGATGGAACTCCACAGATCCCAACTGTACGTCCAGCGCGGTGAGGACCAATCATCCTCCAGGATAAATGTGAGAGATACGTTTGGGGAATGATTTGTGCAGTAGCTACTTGTGCAACGCAAAAAATTCCTAAAAATGTCATCCAACGAAAAGTTATTTTGAGCATAAGAAAAAATTATAGTACTAAATGTAATAAATCTTACGCTCGAATTGTAACTTAGGTATCTATCATTCATTTTAAAACGCTTGCTATGTCGAAACAAAAAAATCGTAGAAATTTCATCAAAGAAAGTTCACTTGCCGCAGCAGGATTCTTTATCGTTCCTCGCCATGTCATTGGTAAAGGCTATACAGCCCCGAGCGATAAATTAAATATTGCAGCCATTGGAGCAGGTGGTAAAGGTCAATCAGACATCATCAATGCATATAACAATGGTGCTTGTAATGTGGTAGCACTTACAGATGTTGATTTTGACAGAGCCAAAGTTGCAGTGGAGAAATTCCCGAATGCAAAGAGATACAAGGATTTCAGAAAAATGTTGGATGAATCTGGTAAAGATATTGACGCCATCACCGTTTCAACCCCCGATCATTTTCACGCATTCGCTGCCATGGCATGCATGCAAATGGGGAAACATGTATACGTTCAAAAGCCGCTCACACACAATATTGCAGAAGCCCGTATGATGACGGAAGCTGCAAGAAAATACAAAGTGGTTACCCAAATGGGTAACCAAGGTTCGTCTAACCCGCATCAGCAAGTTGCAATCGATTGGTTCAATAAAGGAATTATCGGGCCTGTTCACAAAGTTGAAATCTGGACCAATCGTCCAGTTTGGCCACAAGGAATTCCAGTTCCAAAAGACAAACCTGCACTTCCTGCTTCCATGTCTCCAGAAGATTGGAATACATGGCTCGGCCCCGCTGAATATGTAGATTATAATCCACTCTATCATCCATTCAAATGGAGAGGTTGGTGGAATTTTGGCACAGGCGCATTGGGAGATATTGGATGCCATACCATTGATTCTGCATTCAGAATACTTGGACTCGGATATCCAACAGAGGTGGAATGCAGTGTGGGACAGGTTTTCATCAAAGACTGGACACCTGAATATATTCCTGAAGGATGCCCTCCTTCTGCATTGGTTGAAATCAAATTCCCCGAAACCAAGAAAAATAAATCTCAATTGAAAATGGTTTGGATGGACGGAGGCTTGAAACCTTTCCATCCTGATCAAATCCCAGCTGATGAACCATTGAGTCCTGATGCAGGTGGCGACAATGGAGTGTATTTACATGGTTCAAAAGGTGTGATGGTGATAGGTATGTACGGAAACAATCCGAAAATCTATCTCAACAACGGCGAAAGAATCACCATGCCAGCTCCTGATCCAAATGCACCAAAAGGATTGCCTGAATGGGGACACCAGGTTGCATGGACGGAAGCATGTAAAGCAGGATTCAACAGCAAGGAACACAAAGCATTGACTTCATCATTTGACTATTCTGGTCCACTGACTGAAACAGTACTCATGGGCAACCTTGCCATCAGAAGCTACATGTTGCGCAGAGAAGTGAAAAATGCAGCCGGAAGAAATGGTTTTGAATTCTACGGAAGAAAGAAACTATTATGGGATGGCAACAGCATGAAGA
>CAYFLQ010000187.1:0-1308 GCA_964344065.1 uncultured Sphingobacterium sp.
AATTACCATTGTAATCAGCGGGTAGTTCAAATGAGCCCTTGGCAGTCGATTGATAAAGTGGGGCAACAGTTTGGGTGATGATTTTTCCTGTTGTATCATACCATTGAACATAGACTGATTTGCTCAATTTTGTAATGCCTTCATCATCTAAGATGTATACTTTGTACCAGATGGTTTCTTCTTTGTTATAGGTGTTTTTGTCAAAATGAACATGGAATCTTTCTTTAGGGAAGAAATTGTAGTAAACGTTCAACATCGAGTCGATTTTCTGGGCTTGGATCAGTTGATGTTGACTTGACAATGCTATCAAAAAGAGTGTGACTTTCAAGAAGCTTTTCATGTTCCACATAATATTCTTGGAAGTTAGTCCACTTGTCTTTTTCGACAAAATTGTATTGGCCATCGATTTGTTAAACCAGGTTGTTTTCATATGTTTAACCAAAAACAAAAAACCCATCGTAAATGGTTCATTTACAATGGGCTTTTATTTCTGATCGTGACCCCGTCAGGATTCAAACCTGAAACCTTTTGATCCGTAGTCAAATGCTCTATTCAGTTGAGCTACGGGGCCAGGAGGGTGCAAATTTAGCAAAAATATTTTATATGCTTCTGCTGCACCTATCTGATTAATATTCATAGCGCATAAAGGCTTCCAATGCAGCATATTGCGGTAGTCCCAATTGGTCGAATAATACTGCCGTTCCTGCATTCCTGTCTTCAGCCCTTTGCCAAAACTCTCTGCTGTCATTGCCCTGGAAAACAACACCATCTTTTTGAGATTGGTGTATGAAGATGCCATTTCTTTTTTCAAGTACCTGATCCGGACTCATAGGGATAGACATGTCAATATCCCAGATATCCCACTCTGCCCATGCACCTCGATACAACCAAAGTCTGCAATCTGCCACAGCAGGATCGTTTGCTGCTTTTAGTCGTTTTAATGCTTCATACATAACATCAAAACATACTTTATGTGTACCGTGCGGATCCGCAAAATCACCCGCAGCAAAAATTTGATGTGGTTTTATTTGTTTGATGAGTTCCATGTGAATATGAACGTCTTCATCCGTTGGAGGATTCTTGGCAATCAATCCTGTTTCATAAAATGGAAGATTCATGAAATGAATGTTCTCATCTTTCACTCCAACATATCTGCAAGTAGCTCTTGCCTCCGTTCTTCTGATCATTCCTTTGATATTCCTGATTTCAGGAGTGTCTTTATCGTGCTTGTTTTTGGTTTTGATAAATGCAGCAGCATCATGCCAAATTTTACTGGCCCTGCTCTTGTCAATGGAGAAATTGCCGTCA
>CAYFLQ010000187.1:1318-3798 GCA_964344065.1 uncultured Sphingobacterium sp.
CATCACGAACTCATCACTCACGGCAATATTTCCTGATGTTTGATATCCAACATGTACATCATGCCCTTGTTGTACCAACCTTAAGAATGTTCCACCCATAGAAATGATGTCATCATCTGGATGTGGAGAGAAGATGATCACTCTTTTTTGTGCAGGATTTTTTCGTTCTGGATGTCTTGGTACTTCTTCAGTTGATTTTCCACCTGGCCAGCCTGTAATGGTATCACGAAGCCCATTGAACACTCTGAGATTGATATTTCCTACAGGACCATGCTTTTCGAGTAAATCCGCCAATCCTTCATTCAGATAATCTTCTTTGGATAGCATCAACAAGGGTTTGTTGAGTTGTATTGCCAAGCTACATACAGCTTTTCTGATAAGCTTTTCTGACCATTTGATCTGCCCAGTCAACCAAGGCGATTCGTTTCTTGTCAATTTTGAGGCAGATGCTTGGTCTAAATGAAATACACAATCATCATGTTCCTGTAAAATACTTGCGGGAATGCGTTCGGTAATTTTTTCTTCTATGGATGCCTTTATAATATCTGCTTTGCTTGCTCCAAATGCCAGCAAAACAATTTTTTTGGATTTCATGATGGTCGAGATACCCATGGTAAGGGCTAATCTTGGAACATCAGAAATATTGTCAAACTCATAGGCATTGGCGAGCCTTGTATTGTTATCCAAGGCTGCTATTCGGGTGATTGAATTTCTACTAGCACCAGGTTCATTGAATCCAATATGACCGTTAAGCCCTATTCCTAATATTTGTAAGTCTATTCCACCTGCATCGTCAATTGCTTTTTCAAATGAATTTCCATAGGTGTGCATAGTTGACTTCTCTATAGTGCCATCAGGTATATGAATATTTGCTGGGTCGATATCTATGTGCTGAAACAAATGCTTGTTCATGAAGGTATGATAGCTCTGGGGAGCATCAGGTTTCATGGGATAGTATTCATCTAGGTTGAAACTGATTACATTTTTAAAACTCAATCCTTCTTCTTTGTGCAATCTTACAAGCTCGGCATAAAGTGTTTTAGGTGTTGAACCAGTTGCCATACCCAAAACACAATGTTGCTTTTTTGCAGCTTTCTCTTTGATCAACGCAGCAATGTCTTGTGCAATTTTTTTGGAGGCAGTTTTACTGTCGCTGTGAATTACAATAGGAATTTTCTCAAATGTGTCAATCATCGAACAAAATTGAGTCCTAAAGTTAATTAAAATATTAATAAACGCTGAAAGGTCCTACTGAAGCTTGATTTCAAAAATTTCAGGCCACAGTTTGCCAGTTATGTAGATGGTTTTTTTAGTGCTGTCATACGCAATTCCATTCAACACAGCTCCATTGACCTGTGCTGTAGAATTGTTTTTAGTGAGGTATGATAAATCTGATTTGCTGTTTTTGGGAAGGAAATCTGAAAAATTCATTACGCCCATTACATTTCCATTGGTTGGATCAATTTTTAAAATATAATCATATTGCCACCTGTTGGCATAAATATATCCATCAATCATTTCCAATTCATTTAAATTGTTTACTGCTCCCAAGTGATCTTTCACGCTGATGATATTTTTTATTTTTAATGAATTGGGTTCAGCATAGTATAATTTGTCTGTGCCATCACTGATGATCAATGAACTTCCATCATGGGTGATACCCCATCCCTGATAATTCCAATTTCTTGTGCCGATTTGTTTGAATGTTTTGGCATCGTAAAGAAAAACAAGGTGATTTTCCCAACTTAATTGATATACGGTGTCTCTTAAAATGGTAATTCCTTCAGCAAAAATTTCTTTTTCATTGTTGATTTGTTTGGTAGACTTACCAGTTTTGAGTGTAACATTTCTTAAGCTGGATTTTCCATAGAGTCCTGTGCTCTCTATCAGTTGTCCATTATAAACTTCAAGTCCCTGGGTAAAAGCAGCTGTATCGTGGGGGAAGGCATTCAAGACGCTGTATGCTATATTAGCAGGCGCTGAAATAGATGGTTGTGTATCTGTTGCAATTTCTCCTGACTCTTCATTGTTACACGAAACAAACAATATGGACAGGAGTAACAATCCTGATATGGAGTATTTCATTGAAGGATAGATGACTTTATTTTCGAATGACATAATAAACGCAGGTAGTTAAAAAGTTTCTGATAAAGGGTATATGATTGATGATGGTAAATTGTTCTCTTGGCTTCCATCCAAATTTATCCTGATAAATTGGGTTGATAAGATACGGTTGATTTTTTTCTATGGTGTATCCGCTTTTTCTCACTATTCTTTCAAATCTTTCAATGGAAATTCCTGTGTCCTTGATTTCAAGCAATTCTGTGATGGCTGCATCAGACTCTCCAAACAATCTTAAAATTCCTTTATACATGAATCTTGGAAGTATGTGAAAGTAGGGCAGAAAGCCAAGCAGCTTGCTGTTGCAAATTTGCTGGTGCCCGCCATGCGGCATGTACCAAGGTGGGAAACCAAAAAAT
>CAYFLQ010000188.1:0-3797 GCA_964344065.1 uncultured Sphingobacterium sp.
TCGATCAATTGAGCATAGATATCAGTGTTGCTTCTGAAAACAGCAAGCCTTGGAGATTGAGCAGAACCAGACACCTTCTTGCGAATGGTGTATTTGATTCTTTGTTTCCTTAATGATTTTACGTTCATCGTGTTATAGTTTTTCCTGATGCTGCCAGGATGTTTAATGTTTATTTACCAGCTGCTTTACCTGCTTTACGACGGATGTATTCATCCTTGTATTTCACACCTTTTCCTTTGTATGGTTCAGGTTTTCTCAAGCTTCTGATTTTAGCTGCTACTTGTCCGAGCAACTGCTTATCAATTCCCTCAAGAAAAATTCTTGGATTGTCTCCTTTTTCTTGGGTGGTTGAAACTTTTAATTCTTTGGGAACTTCAAAGATGATGTTGTGAGAATAACCCAAAGAAAGGTCAAGTACATTTCCTTGATTGGCTGCTTTGAAACCCACACCCACCAATTCCAATTCTTTTTTGAAACCGTTGGTTACTCCGTTCACGAGGTTGTTCACCAATGCTCTATACAATCCATGCAATGCACGGTGTCTGATTTGATCGGTTGGCCTTTTGAACTCCACAACATTTTCATTGATCGAAACAGTGATATCCCGATCAATTTGTTGTTTCAATTCACCTTTGGGACCTTTTACGGTTACAACATTATCACTTCCCACAGCAAGGGTTACACCTTTAGGAAGTTCAATAATTTTTTTACCTATACGAGACATAGTAGTTTTTTTTAATAAACGTGACAAAGTACTTCTCCACCAACATTCTGCGCTTTAGCGTCCTTATCAGTCATCACACCTTTTGATGTTGATACGATCGCTATGCCCAAGCCATTTTTAACTCGCTTGAATTCGAGTGGCTTAGCGTATTGTCTCAAACCAGGACGAGAAACTCTTTCCATGGTTTTGATCGCAGGCTCTTTGGTATTTGGATCATACTTCAAAGCTATTTTGATAACACCTTGTTTGCTGTCGTCTTCGAACTTGTATTTCAAGATGTATCCTTGGTTATACAAAATCTCAGTGATGCGCTTCTTCAAATTGGAAGCTGGAATCTCTACGATTCTGTGTCCCGCCATTTGTGCATTTCTAATCCTCGTTAGAAAATCTGCAATTGGATCTGTTGTCATATTTTGTCCCTCCTTAGTCCCTTTTGATCGGGAGTATTTCGGTTTAAGTTTATAAGTTTAATTCTGTTGATTACCAGCTTGCTTTTTTAACACCTGGAATCTTTCCTGCCAGTGCCATGTCGCGGAAAGTTACCCTTGAGAGTCCGAAGAATCTCATGTAACCTTTAGGACGACCAGTCAGTTGACATCTGTTTTTCAACCTAACTTTTGATGAGTTTTTAGGGAGTTGATCCAAAGCTGTCCAATCACCTGCGGCTTTCAATGCTGCACGCTTTTCAGCAAACTTGGCAACCATTTGTTCCCTTTTTCTCTGTCTGGCTTTTACTGATTCTTTTGCCATATGTTACGTTTAGTCTTTTTTACTGTTTTTGAATGGCATACCCAACTCTTTCAACAGTTCGTATGCTTCTTCGTTGGTTTGTGCTGTCGTTACGAAAGTGATATCCATACCGGTGATCTTAGAAACCTTATCGATATCAATTTCTGGGAAGATGATTTGCTCAGTAACTCCCAATGTGTAGTTACCACGTCCATCGAATGCTTTTTCACTTATCCCTTTGAAATCACGTACACGTGGAAGAGATGCAGCAATCAATCTATCTAGGAATTCAAACATCTTCACACCACGGAGTGTTACACGTGCTCCGATAGGCATATGTTTTCTCAACTTGAAGTTGGAAATATCTTTTTTAGATTTGGTTGAAACTGCTTTCTGACCAGAGATCATGGTTAGTTCATCCAACGCGATGTCGATGAGCTTCTTATCAGATACAGCGCCATTCACGCCTCTGTTCAAACAAATTTTAGTCAGTTTCGGAACTTGCATAACAGTGCTGTATGCAAATTTTTTCATCAAAGCGGGTACCACATCTTTTTGGTACTTAGCTTGTAGTCTGGGTGTATATGTTGCAGTACTCATTATTTAATTACCTCCCCTGATTTTTTAGATACTCTTACCAATTTTCCGTTTTCTCTGGTTCTTTTCACTTTTGTTCCTGCTTCTTTTTTAGCATCCCACAACATCACGTTGCTAATGTGGATAGAAGCTTCTTTTTTGATCAAACCACCTTGTGTGTTTTGTGCAGAAGGTTTGGTATGACGTGTTACAATGTTGGCGCCTTCAATCAATACACGAGATTTTTCTGGAAATACCTCAAGTACCTTGCGAGGCTTCTTGAGATCCTTGTCATCTCCTGAGATGATCACTACTGTGTCACCTTTTTTAATGTTGAATTTTGGCTTAAATCTGTTACTCATTGTCTTTATTTTATGCGTGTTACGCAGTTTTTTTTAATTAGAGTACTTCCGGTGCTAGTGAAATAATCTTCATGTATCCCTTGTCTCTCAACTCACGGGCAACTGGACCGAAAATACGGGTACCCCTTGGCTCATCGGCTTGGTTGAGCAACACCACTGCGTTGTCATCAAAACGGATATATGAACCATCTTTTCTGCGGAGCTTGTTTTTTGTTCTCACGATAACAGCTTTGGCAACTGTTCCTTTCTTGATTCCACCAGCAGGGATGGCATCTTTTACAGTTACTACAATCTTATCGCCAATTTTAGCGTAATCTTGACCACTGTTACCCAACACGCGAATGCACAATACTTCTTTGGCACCACTGTTGTCTGCTACATTCAATCTGGATTCTTGCTGAATCATTTTTTTCTATTTTAAACGGCTTGCACCGTTGAGTTGAACGATTTATGAATAATTACTTTGCTTTTTCGATGATCTCTACAAGTCTCCAACGTTTTGTTTTGCTGAGAGGTCTTGTTTCAACAATTTTTACAACATCGCCAGGTTTCGCTTCATTCTTTTCATCATGCGCGTGAAACTTGGTAGTTTTCTTTACGAACTTTCCGTAAATAGGGTGCTTCACTTTTCTTTCCACTGCAACTGTGATGGTTTTGTTCATCTTGTCGCTGCTTACAGTCCCTGTTTTGGTTTTGCGTAGTTTTCTTTCAACCATTTCTTTTCATTTTATCTTCCGGTATAACCCGAAATACGTTTTTAATTTATCTCTTGAATTAAGCGAGTGTTCTTTTTTTCAATTCTGATTTAAGTCTCGCGATATCCTTTCTCAATGAACGGATGCTCATAGGATTCTCAAGAGGGGTGATCGCATGAGCGAACTTCATTTTTTTCAAACGAGATTCATCTTCTGAAATCTTTGATTTGATATCTGATTCACTGAGTGATGCGATGCTTTTTAAAAAATCAATCTTCTTTGACATGATCTAACAGTTTACTGGTTATGCTTACGCCGCAAAGTCTCTGCGCACAATAAATTTTGTTTTGATAGGAAGTTTTGCTGCTGCAAGATCCAATGCCTCTTGTGCAATTTGCAAACTCACACCTTCTAATTCGAAGATGATCCTTCCTGGTTCAACTACTGCAGCCCAAAACTCAGGGTTACCTTTACCTTTACCCATCCTCACTTCTTGTGGCTTGCGGGTAATTGGTTTATCTGGGAATACACGGATCCAAACGTTACCTTCTCTTTTCATAGCTCTTGTAAGCGCCTGACGTGCTGCTTCGATTTGTCTGTTTGTCATCCACACAGGCTCAAGTGCTTTAAGTCCAAATGAACCAAAAGCCAAAGTGGTTCCACGCTTGGCCACCTCACGGATTCTGCCTTTCTGCGCCTTTCTGTGTTTCG
>CAYFLQ010000189.1:0-3793 GCA_964344065.1 uncultured Sphingobacterium sp.
AACAACGATGGATTGGCTGATGTTTTTTTTACTGCCAACCAATCTGCCAATAAATTATTCCTTAATAAAGGAAATCTTCGGTTTGAAGATATTTCCGAGAAAGCTGGGTTTGGAGAAAAAAAACAATGGAGCACTGGCGTTGTTTTTGTTGACATCAACGCGGATGGATGGTTGGATATCTACGTCTGCAATGCAGGAAATATGTTGGATAAACCCTTGCGCAAAAATCAATTGTTCATCAACAACCACAACCTCACCTTCACAGAAAAAGCTGCCGAATATGGATTAGACAATGATGGGTATTCAACCCAGGCTTCCTTTTTTGATTTTGATTTAGATGGCGACTTGGATTGTTTCTTAGTAAACAACAGTCCAATTCCAGTGAATACACTGAACTACGCTAATATGCGTGCTGTCCGCGACCCTGATGCACCTTTTGCAGAATTTCTAAAAGGTGGAGGCGACCATCTATATAGAAACGATAATGGAAAATTTGTTGATATTAGTAAGGAGGCTGGAATATTTGGATCAATTATCAGTTTCGGATTAGGGGTAACTGTTGGGGATGTCAATCTGGATGGATATCCAGACGTATATGTTTCAAACGATTTCTTTGAAAAAGATTATCTATATATCAACCAACGCAATGGAACCTTTAAAGATGAGTTGGAACAACGCATGCAACACATCAGCTTCTCTTCCATGGGTGCTGATTTGCAGGACATCAACAACGATGGCAAACCTGATATTTTCACGACTGATATGCTTCCTGGCGATGATTATCGCCTCAAGACCAATACATCTTTCGAAGGGTATGAAGTATTTAAACTGAAACAAAATCAAGGATTCTATAATCAATTCACACAAAATGCTCTACAAGTCAATAATGGCGACGGTAAATTTCTGGAAACAGCATTTTATTCCGGTGTCGCAGCAAGTGATTGGAGTTGGGGAGCCTTGATGTTTGATGCCGACAATGATGGCAAATCAGATATTCTTGTTTGCAATGGTATTTACAGAGATGTTACCGACCAAGATTTTATAGATTTCTTTGCCAATGATGTGGTGAACAAAATGGCGCTCACTGGTAGAAAAGAAGAAGTAGAAAATGTAATCAAAGAAATGCCCTCTGTTCCGGTGCCAAATAAAATTTTTAGAAACAATGGTGCATTGAAATTTTCAGATGAAAGCAATCATTGGGGCTTGGATAAACCCACTTACTCTAATGGCGCTGCCTATGCTGATTTGGATAATGACGGTGATCTGGATATGATCATCAATAATGTTAACCAGCCTGCTTTGGTATATAAAAACAACAGCAGAGAGAAATTTAATTCCAATTATATAACACTCAATCTTTCATACACTTCGCCTAATCTATTTGCAATCGGTTCTACCATTAAAGTGTATCAAGATGCTGAAATAATCACTCGTGAACTGATTCCAAGCAAAGGATTTCAATCTTCTGTAGAATATAAACAGACCATAGGTTTGGGCAATGGCAAAGTAGATTCAATAGAAGTCATTTGGCCAAATCAAACTGTCACAACTATTCTATCTCCGAAAATAAATACCCTGCGTTCGATTGTTTACACTGCTGGTGAATCAAAAAAGAAGAACAATGCTTCAGTGCATCCCAAAAGTCTGATAGAAGCTGTCTCTTTATTTGAGAAAAAATATACCGAAGATGACTATGTAGATTTTTATACTGAACGCAATGTGCCATTCATGCTCTCTCGTCTTGGTCCAAAAGCAGCAATAGCAGATGTGAATGGTGATGGATTGGACGATGTATTCATCGGCACACCCAATCAACAACCAAGAGAATTATACATACAGACCAATAATGGGTTGAAGCTCAAAGAAGTTCCTGATTTTAAAAAATACATTTTTAATGATGTTACCGCAACAATCTTTTTTGACTGTGATGCCGATGGTGATAAAGATTTGTTTGTTGGTGGAGGTGGAAATTTTGCAGATGCAAATTCCAGTTTTTATCAAAATCAAATCTATCTCAATGATGGGAAGGGAAACTTCAGTTTAAAGCCTGGTGCAATACCAATGACCAATACCAACTGCGGAACTGCAGTGGCATTTGATTATGATGGAGATGGTAAAAAAGATTTATTCATTGGTAGCAGAAGCACTCCTCAGCAATACGGCGCTATGCCCAATAGTTTTATCATGCACAATGATGGTGGAGGGCAATTTTCAGATGTCACAGTTCAACTCACACAACTGCTTCAAGGCTTGGGGATGATTACATCGGCAACGGTAAGTGACCTGAACAATGATCAAAAAGATGAATTGATAGTTGTGGGTGAATGGATGGCTCCGATGGTACTGACGTTTAATGGAAAACATTTTGAGCAATTCAACACAGGACTAGAATCTTTAACAGGATGGTGGCAGTTTGTACAATCAATCGATATTGACAAAGACGGTGACCAAGATTTGATCATTGGTAATTTGGGTGAAAATTTTTATTTGAAGCCATCAACTGATTTGCCAGTTAAACTTTGGGTCAAAGATTTTGATCAAAACGGAACCATCGATAAAATAATAAGTCAGACGATCAACAACAAAGACATGCCAGTGTTTTTGAAAAAAGAAATCACAGATCAAATTCCTTCGCTTAAAAAAATGAATCTTAAACACAAAGATTTCGCCAATAAATCTGTGCAGGATTTATTGAACAATCAAATTGAAAAGGCAAACGTTTATCCGGTTACTTCAGCACAATCTGTCGTTGCTTACAATGATGGAAAAGGTAGTTTTACTGTGAAGCCACTACCTGTTGAGATACAACTCTCATCAGTACACGCCGCCGCAGTTGAAGACTGGGACAATGATGGTAAACTGGATGTTTTCTTGGCCGGTAATTTTTTCGATCTATTGCCTCAATTTTGTAGAGTAGATGCAAGTTTCGGAAATCTTGTGATCAATAAGGGTAATCAGCTATTCAGCGTAGCATCTCCTACCACAATTGGTATAAGCATAGGCGGACAAGTAAAGGATATTCAACCGCTCACGTATAAAGGTGAAAAAGGGTATTTGATATTTCAGCATAACGAAGCTCCGGTTTTTATAAAAAAAACATCGATTAAAAATTAGAGAAATTTTTGAATGCAGTGAACAGACGTTTAAACAGTTATATACTTTTATTCTATTCTTTATTTTTTGTTGCCTGTACAAAAAACAGCAACGAACATTCATTGTTTACTGTCAAAGATGAAAATGCAACTGGAATTCATTTTGTAAACAGGCTGGACGCTGATCCATCTTTCAATCTGTTTTCCTATATGTATTATTATAATGGTGCAGGTGTTGGTGCAGGAGATTTTAACAATGACGGATTGATAGATTTGTTTTTTGCTGCCAATCGAAGTGGCAACGCCCTCTATTTAAATAAAGGAAATCTGCAGTTTGAGGATATAACAACTACATCAGGCATTGTGCAAGACAGTGGTTGGAATACTGGCGTATCGGTGGTTGATATTAACAACGACGGAATGCTCGATATCTATGTTTGTCAAGTTGGTAATTATAAAATCTTAAAGGGAAGAAACCATCTGTATATATGTAAACGCATAGATGAAAATGGCATGCCTCACTATGAAGAAGAGGCAAGTAGATACGGACTTGATTTTTCTGGATACAGTACACATGCTGCATTTTTGGATTATGACAAAGATGGTGATTTAGACATGTTTCTACTCAACCATTCTGTAAATCACGATGGCAATTACGCGCCTAGAGCAAACTTTGAAGGCCAGTATGATTCATTGGTAGG
>CAYFLQ010000190.1:0-3772 GCA_964344065.1 uncultured Sphingobacterium sp.
TCTCTATTTATGATTGTAGCAGTTTGCAATAATTTCATCCACTTTTGCTGGAGTTAAGTGTTCCTTGTAATGCATGCCCATTTGCATCATAGGTGCATATCCACAGGCACCAAGACATTCAACTGTTTTTAATGTAAACATTCCGTCAGCAGTTGTCTCTCCAACACCAATTCCCAATTTTGATTTTATATACCCGATGATATCATCGCTTCCCTTTAGCATACAAGGCCCTGTTTGACATACTTCAAGTACATGTTTGCCTACAGGACTCAAATTGAACATGCTGTAAAAAGTAGCGACCTCATATACTTCAATCGGTTCAATTGAAAGTATTGACGCAACATAGTCCATTGTCTCTGCACTCAGCCATCCTCCGAATGTTTCTTGTGCAAGATGCAGCAATGGAATCAAAGCACTTTTTTGTTTGCCCTTTGGATATCGGGCAATCATGGCTTCAACTTCTTTTAATTTATCGTCACTAAACTTCACCATTTTCTTTTCTTTCTTTTATGCATCCATTTCACCAGCGATCAAATTGAGGCTACTCATGGTAATGATAGCATCACTCAACATGGCTCCACTTACAATTTCTTCGTAAGCCTGGTAATATATAAAACATGGTCTTCGGAAATGCAAGCGATAAGGTGATCTACCACCGTCACTTACAAGATAGAATCCCAATTCACCATTTGCACCTTCAATACTATGGTACACTTCACCAACTGGTATTTCTGTTTCACCCATTACTATTTTGAAATGATAGATCAAGGCTTCCATTTTTGTGTATACATCTGCTTTTGCAGGCAAATAATATTCAGGTGCATCAGCATGATAAACATCAGCTTCAGCTCCTTTGAAAGATTGCACTTTCTGATATGCCTGACGGATAATGCTCAATGACTGCCAAACTTCTTCGCCACGAACCATGAAGCGGTCATAGTTATCTCCTGTTGTTCCCACTGGTATGCTAAAATCAAAATCTTCATATGAGGAATAAGGTGCATGCACACGAACATCATAATCAATTCCAGCTGCACGAAGGTTGGGACCTGTGAAACTATAATTCAATGCACGTTCTGCTGATATTGCGCCAGTACCTTTTGTTCTTTCGATAAAAATTCTGTTTCGCATGAACAAGTTTTCAAACTCCTTCCAAACCTTTGGAAATTCCTCTAAAAATTGTTCGATTTTTTGAAAAGCCTTGTCAGTGAAATTTCTTTCAAAGCCACCAATTCTTCCCATATTGGTAGTAAGCCTTGATCCGCAAACTTCCTCATAGATTTCATAAATAAGTTCACGGTATTGCATCACATATAAAAATCCTGTGTACGCTCCGGTATCAACGCCTACAATTGAATTACAAATCAAGTGATCAGAAATGCGGGAGAGTTCCATGATGATCACACGCAAATAGTCTACTCTTTTTGGAGTTGATACTCCCAGTAATTTTTCACAAGTCATGTGCCACCCCATGTTGTTCAAAGGTGATGAGCAATAATTCAATCTGTCTGTAAGAGTTGTAATTTGATACAGCGGTCTTCTTTCTGCTAATTTTTCAAATGCACGATGAATATAGCCAACGGTTGATTCAGCCTTGATGATACGCTCTCCATCCATTTCCAAAATATTTTGGAAAACACCATGGGTCGCAGGGTGCGTAGGGCCCAAGTTAAGTCTGGTCGTTTGTTTTTCTAATGACCCTTCGGGTAAAACTATGTTTGCTAATTCAGGCATAGATCAATTTTGCTTCTTTATCTTCCAAACATTTCATCATCTTTATCAATCCTGGTTTGATCTTCCAATGGGTATTCTTTTCTCAAAGGATGATAATCCATTTCGTCAACATTCAAGACACGCTTGAGGTTGGGATGACCAATAAAATTTATTCCAAAAAAATCAAACGTTTCCCTCTCCATCCAGTTTGCACCAGCGAACAATCCTGTTGCGGTGTATGCATCAGGCTTTTGAATTGGCACAAATATTTTTATTCTCAACCGAGTGTTTTCTTTCAAGTTATGTACATGATAAACCACTCCGATTTCCGCTCCAATTTTATCAGGGTAATGAATGCCGGTTAGATCTGTCAGGAATTGAAATGCAAGCGTTGGTTCATCATGTAGATAGGTCAACACTTTTAAATTCAATTCAGATCTAACTTCAAGTGCAAGTATATCGGAGGTGTCATCCCAAGAAATGATCCCATCACCAAACTGTGCGTTCAACTTTTCTTTGATATAATCACGATTGATAGACATGCCTGATATCTGATTTATTGTATCCCGTAGGTTTCAAGTAAGTGTTTATATTGATCTCCGTTTCTTCTTCTCAATGATTCATTGTGAATCAGATCCTGGATTTTTAATACCCCATCAATGATTGCTTCTGGTCTTGGAGGGCAACCAGGAACATATACATCAACAGGTACAACTTGATCTATACCTTGTAAAACTGAGTAGGTATCAAATATTCCACCGCTTGATGCGCAAGCTCCAACGGCCATTACCCACCTGGGTTCAGCCATTTGAAGATAAACTTGTCTAACAACGGGTCCCATTTTTTTAGCGATGGTACCCATCACCATTAATAAGTCGCACTGTCTTGGTGAGAACCCAACACGCTCCGATCCAAATCTGGCCAAATCATAGTGAGAGCCCATGGTAGCCATGAATTCGATACCACAGCAAGAGGTAGCAAATGGAAGGGGCCATATAGAATTCTTTCTGGCCAATCCTACTACCTTGTCAAAAGAGGTTGCAAAAAAACCTTCACCCATATGCCCTTCTGGCATTTCGATTTCATTGATACCGCGATCAGAGAAATCTTTGGGGTTCACATTAAATCTGACTGGCCTTGCCATAGTCTTTATTTATTATAACACAAACGCTTTGAAGTTGTTTTTCAAAGCGTTTACAAATTTTTATTCTTCCCAGTGCAGTGCACCTTTTTTGATGATGTAAATGAAACCGGCTAAGAAAAATCCGATAAACATCAACACAGCAAAAAATCCTTCCCATCCGAGTGCTTTAAAATTTACAGCGTATGGATAGAAAAAGATTACTTCTACATCAAACAATACAAACAAGATCGCAACCAGAAAATACTTGATAGCCATGGGTTGTCTGGCATTTCCAAACTGCTCGATTCCACTTTCAAACACCTGTAACTTATCTGAGGTCTTTCTTTTAGGTCCCAACAGCTGAGATCCCAGAATCATGATGGTAACCAGTACTACTGCGAAACCTATCTGGATGCCGATGGGGAAGTAGTCACTTGCCTTACTGATGGGGGCATTTTGTCCGAGCAAAGAAGACTGGAGCAAAATAGTCTTGAACATCGGTTGAATTTGATGGCGCGAAGTTAGGGCAAAACAGTATGAAAATGAAAGTCCAGAATGAAAAAAGGGACAATTTATATTGTCCCTTTTTTGCTATTTTTTAGGTGGCGCAGCCAGTGCTTTTTGAAGAATCTCTCGGTTTTTGATAGCATCCTGGTTATTGGGATCTATTTCTATGATCTTATCTAGGTAACTGGATGCCAGGGCCAGGTCTTTTTTGATGTTGGCTGTATAGCCTGCAAGGTATCCGTATGCTGTGATCAGCGTGCTCTTGTTTTTGCCTTTATCGGATTCAGCTATGGAGATAAATTTCTCACAATCTGGAATTGCCAACCCTTGTTCCATGGTTGAATCTATCACAGAAAGAGACCTGAATGACCAATAGTGCCCATAGACTTCGGCTGGGAAGTTTGTTTTATATACGGTGAAAATGCTATC
>CAYFLQ010000191.1:0-3744 GCA_964344065.1 uncultured Sphingobacterium sp.
TGATATTGGCGGAGGAACTGGCTTATTAAGCCTCATGTTTGCACAAAAAAACGAAGCCAAGATAGACGTCATTGAAATCGAGCAAACATGCTTCGATCAAATGAAGAAAAATATTGAAAGCTCAAAATGGAGCAATAGAATTCAATGCATATTGAAGGATGTAAGAGATTATACTTCAACCCATCAATATTCCATTATTTTCTCCAACCCTCCTTTTCATCAAGGACAACTGCGTTCTGATGATGTTGCTATCAACTTAGCAAGACATGGAGATGAGCTAACCTTGGAGTTGCTTTTCAAGAAAATAAAAGAGCTGCTTTCAGAGGATGGTGTTTTTTATTTATTGGGACCTGCATACAGGGATGAAGAGACAATATCTACTGCATCAAATAATGGGATGTTTGTAAAAACGAAAGTTTTTGTCAAGCAATCGATTCATCATGAACCATTCAGAATCATGTATGCATTTTCAAGAACAGAACATTCAGATGTAGTATCAGATGAAATTATCATCAAAGACGAGAAAGATCAGTATACAGGGAAATTTATTGAACTGTTGAAAGACTATTATTTGTATTTATAAATTTTAACCACCCCGTCTCCAGACACTTCGGTCTTCGAAGGCTTTCTCTTCTCTCTTCTCTCCCAGACACTTCGGTCTGGGCAGGCTCCTCCCTTGTCCCTCGTCCCTTGTCCCTTATCCCCCAGCCACTTCGGTCTTCGCAATCTTTCCCTTCTCTCTACTCCCTCCTCTCTCCTCCCTCTCTCATCAAAACTTCCTTCCCCATCCAAGCCAATCGTTGGCATTGGCATAGATCATCAAACCAAACAGAAGAACCATTCCAACGATCTGTGCATACTCGAGGAATTTATCGCTTGGCTTTCTTCCAGTAATCATCTCGTATAAAGTAAAGAGCACATGTCCACCGTCTAATGCAGGAATCGGCAACAAATTCATAAATGCCAGTGCTATTGATAAGAATGCGGTGATGTTCCAAAATGCTTCCCAATCCCAACCATATTTTGGAAAGATAGATCCCATTGATTTGAATCCACCTACACCTTTGTAAGCTCCAGTTGAAGGATTTACAATTTTTTTGAATTGGGTAACATAGAATCCCAGTTTGTCAATTGCTTTGGACACACCTGCAGGTAGTGCAGCGAAGAAACTGTATTGTTTTGTTTCAAATGTATATAAACCTTGCTGGTTTAATTCATCCATGCTGGGCACAGCGGGAAAGAAACCAATAGAAGTGTCTTTGCTGATCTCTGTATTCAACACAACTTCTTTTCCTTCCCTTAACACATGGAGTTGAATTGAATCGCCTGCACGGTTTTGAACTGCAGGTTTAATCTGATCATAGAACTGAATCTTCAATGAATCTATTCCTATGATTTGATCTTTTGCAAGGAGTCCATTTTTTTCAGCGGGTGTTCCTTTTCCGACTTCTCCTACTACACAAGGAATACGTGGCAATAAAAGAATAGTGCGCTTCCCTTTTTCTACAATCTTTTCTATGAAGTTGACAGGAATGTGCAAATCAATATTCTTTCCTTCACGCTCAACTGTCATGTGATCACCCAACAATAAAGCTGCATTCATGTCATCGAAGTACTGAACGGGTTGGTCGTTCACAGCAAGAATTTTATCTCCTGTTTGAAGTCCAATTTGATTGACAACTGTATCAACCACCCAAACACCATTGGTTAGATTTTTGTTTGGAAGTTTGGTATCGCCCCAAACAAAAAGTGTCATTGCATAAATCACAAACGCAAGAAGAACGTTTACCGTTACACCACCAATCATAATGATCAACCGTTGCCAAGCTGGCTTGCTTCTGAACTCCCAGGGTTGAGGAGGTTGCTGCATTTGTTCTTTATCCATGCTCTCATCAATCATGCCAGAAATTTTCACATATCCGCCCAAAGGCAACCAGCCAATTCCATAGAGGGTATCTCCTATTTTCTTTTTTGCAAGGGAAAACCAAGGGTCAAAGAAGAGGAAGAATTTTTCCACCCTGCATCCAAAAATTTTTGCCGGAAGAAAATGTCCGAACTCATGAAAGATGACAAGAATAGAAAGTGCTAAAACAAGTTGACCGGCTTGAAGCCCAACAGCTCCCCAGTTGATATCCAACAAAACAAATGGCAACATGATCAAGATTTAGTGTGTAAAAATAGCCAATAAACTGCTAGAGATTTATTAAAGATGCTGCAAAGTTCCTTGCTTCTGCATCACTGTTGAAATAATCTTCCAAGGTAGGCTGTTCTATGAAGGGAATTTCAGCCATGGTTCTTTCAATTACCTCTGTCATATCTAAAAATCCAACCCTGTTTTTTAAAAACCCATATACCGCTAATTCATTGGCTGCGTTCATGATACATGGCAGGTTTCCTCCCTTATGCAATGCAGTGATGGCAAGTCCTAAGTTTCTAAATGTTTTAATATCAGGGGGATCGAAATTCAATACGGCTGATTTAGCAAAATTGAACCTTGGATATTCATTTTGCAATCTCCTAGGATAGGTCATAGCATATTGAATAGGAAGTTTCATATCAGGCAAGCCCATTTGCGCTTTGATGCTGTTGTCTTTGAATTGCACCATGCTATGTATGATGCTTTGTGGATGGATGACTACCTCAATTTGTGAAGGAGCCAAATTGAACAACCATTTTGCTTCAATCATTTCCAAGCCCTTGTTCATCAATGTGGATGAATCAATCGAAATTTTTGCACCCATGCTCCAATTAGGATGCTGGATAGCATGCTCTCTCTTTACATTGACCAGATAGTTTGGTTTCTTTCCAACAAACGGTCCGCCTGAAGCAGTGAGGATGATCTTTTCAATGGGATTGGATTGCTCACCAACCAAACATTGAAAAATAGCAGAGTGTTCTGAATCGACTGGAATAATGGAAACACCTTTTTCTGCAGCCAATTTCATTACTACATCACCCGCAACTACCAACGTTTCTTTATTCGCCAATGCGATGGTCTTGCCTTTTTCAACTGCTTTGATGGTTGGCTTGAGACCTGCGAAACCAACTATACCAGCCATCATTAAATCATACGCATCAGAGGCCGCTGCTTCTACCAAACCTGGATCACCTGCCAATACGTTAATTCCTTTCCCGCTCAATGCCTCTCTAACAATATTGTATTTAGTAGTATCAGAGATTACCACTATTTCTGGCTTGAACTCCAATGCTTGATTGATCAATAATTCATGATTGGAATGGGCAGTTAATATACCTGCTTTGAAAAGGCTTGGATATAGCCTGATCACTTCCAGGGTTTGCTTTCCTATAGAACCTGAACAACCAAACACACCAATTCTTTTTACTGCAACTGGTGGAAGTTCTTCTTCCAAAAACTGGTGTGAAAAATCAAATTGCATGGAATGAATTTAAAGGATTTGGATCAGTTTTTCAAGTTCGGTTGCCAATTTACGATCATTGCTTAAACGTGGCACTTTGTTTTGTCCACCTAACTTGCCTTCGGATCGCATGTAGTCAATGAATGCATTTTTTTTGAGTGGACGAATAACCAGTTTTTGAAGAATGTTTCCTTTGATCAAATCGTCATAATAAATATTTTTTGCACGCATATGCTGATCTACTTCTTCTGCAAATGCTGCTAAATCACTTGGTATTTCCTCAAACTCTACAAACCACTCGTGATAAGATTTTCCTTCATGTTGACTCACCATTGGGGCAACCGTGAACTCAACAATTTTTGTATGA
>CAYFLQ010000192.1:0-3733 GCA_964344065.1 uncultured Sphingobacterium sp.
CCGCTTCACTGAATGGTCTGTAGTATCTGGAATCTGTTGCTCCAATCATCAAATAAGGGGAAACCAAAACGTTCGGGACTATTTTTTGGGTGATGGATTCCAGCATTGTAAATCGGGGATGATCAGATGCAGTGGATGATGATGCCTCCATCAAAGAGATGGTTTGTTTTTTTACAGTTACTCGTTCGTCGTTGATGGCATTTTTTACAAAGTCTACCACATCATCACTTGATTGTCCTGGTAATATTCGACTGTTGAATGTTGCATTGGCTATCGAAGGAATTACATTGTCTTTGATTCCTGCTTTAACAATAGTTGGTACAAGTGTAGTATGTACCATTGCATTGGTTTGTTTATTTTCTTCAAGATTTTTTATGACTGCATTTTTAAATAACCACATGTTTGAGATCACCATTTTTTTCATAAACGATTGTTCAGCCGCAGTTCTCTCTAACAATGATTGTACAGGAGCAGTGATGATAGGAGGCATTTGATTGGCGCGAACTTTTTGAATAGCACTGTTGAGTACATCTATTGCTGTTTCTTTCTCTGGTTGTGATGAGTGACCACCAGGAATCGTAACACTGATATCAACATTTACAAATCCTTTTTCTCCTGTGGCAATCACTGCTACAGGGCGTTTTACATCTTTGAATTTTTCGGTATCGATCATTCCACCTTCATCTAATACGAATGCAGGTTTGATGTTATTTTCTTTGAACCATGTTGAAACAATTCTCGCACCTCTTGTTCCTGCAATTTCTTCATCATGTCCGAAGCAGATGTAGAATGTTCTTTCTGGAGTGAAATTATTTTTGAGCAATTGTTCTGTTGCTTCCATGATGGCAATAGCAGATGATTTATCATCCACTGCGCCTCTTCCCCAAATGGTATCTTGTTTGATCATCCCACTGAATGAAGGGTAGGTCCATTTGCTCTCGGCAATAGCTTCCACAGGAACTACATCCAAATGTGCCATGAGTACGAATGGTGCTTTTGTACTGTCTTTCCCTTTCCATTTAAAAACATAACTGAATTGATTGAAGGACTGTTTTTCCAACTTCGAATGCATCAATGGGTATGTGTTTTCCATGAATGCTCTGAATTGTAAAAATGCTGCTGTGTCAATTGGAAGGGTATCACCAAATGAAACGGTTTTGATTTGAATGGCTTCACTTAAATGTTTTGCAGCCGTATCATCTCTTGTGATATCAATGGTTGTAATTTCAGATCCTTTGTTAGTTTTTAATTTGAATGTGTTGAATACAAGTATTCCAATCAGCACTAAAACTGCAACAAGAATTATTTTTAATAAATTTTTCATGAAAATGCTTTTTGACCTTGGTTTCTACAAATAATTACAATGTGTTGTAAGATAATACATTATGTAATTCAGTGTCGAAACATTGTAATAAGGGTTCCAAAGGGCATTTCTTCTTACCAAAACTTTTTTACGGTCTATTTATTTAAAAATCAATCAATTGCAGTCTGGAATTGATTTTTGTTGCACTAAAACATGGAAATTTTGAACAATTTTCTTAAATTCATGTTGTGTAATTGACAACGATTGATTATGCAAGTGCTTTGCGGTCTTGGTTAGTCCGACAGCCTTAAAGATTATGTGTGAGTCGTGAAATAGAATTTTTTCACCAAAACTCCATATATGATCCATTCACTTTTCCTAGATGCCACTACGGCAATCGCCAAAAACGATTACGTGTCTTTCACGTTCTTCGTCGGCACAATGGCTATGATGGCCGCTTCCGTTTTTTTCTTTTTTGAACTCAACAACACCAGTAAAGAATGGCGTACATCGGTTCTCGTTTCGGGATTGATTACGTTCATCGCTGCTGTGCATTATTACTATATGCGCGGCTACTATGGTGATACGCATGAGTCGCCAACCTTCTTCCGTTATGTAGATTGGTTGTTGACTGTTCCTTTGATGTGCGTTGAGTTTTATTTAATCACCAAAAAATCTGGTGGAACTACTGGATTGTTGTGGAAGATGATTCTTGCTTCTGTTGTAATGCTTGTTACAGGCTACATGGGTGAAGCTGGCTTGGGCAACGCAACAATATGGGGAACTGTGAGTGCTGCCGCTTACTTCTACATTGTGTATGAAGTATGGATGGGTGATGTTAAGAAACTCGCTACCAGTGCTGGTCCTGCTGTAGCTGCTGCAAACTCTGCACTTGCATGGTTTGTATTGGTTGGTTGGGCAATTTATCCATTGGGTTACTTGATTGGAACTGCTGATGGACAATGGTATGAAAGCTTCAAGAACATCGGTTTAGATATGAACGTTGTTTACAACATCGGTGATGCTGTAAATAAAATTGGATTTGGACTTGTGATCTATTCATTGAGTCGCAAAGCCGCATAATACCGGTTAATTTGACAGTAGTTTTTGGTTAATGGCGGGGCGAAGCAATTCGCCCCTTTTTTTTATACTTATGCAACTTAGATTGAGAATTTGGTTATTGGTCATTGGTGCAATCCTCACAGCTGCAAGCAATTGGATAACTGTATCAGTAGACAATCAATTCAAGTTGTTGTTATTCAGCATGATTCTTTTTGGTGTACCACATGGTGCACTTGATCTGTATATTGAGGGAAAGTCTTTGGAGTCAAAAAATTTGAAAGGGAATGCGGTGCTTAGAAATTATCTTTTAAACATCATTGCTTATGCAGTATTGTGGTATCTGTTTCCGCTTCTTGCATTGATTTTTTTCATCATCATCACTGCATATCATTTTGGAGAAATTGATTGGATGGGCAAGTCTGACGAACCCACTCAGAAAGCAATCTATTTTATTTTAGGGATGTCTTGGATTTTGTATTTTTTAGCTGCCAATGTACAGAGTGCTTTAAAAATATTCTTGTATTTAGGCAGTGCCACTTTGAGTGAATCCCAATGGATTCAAATTGCTGCTATGGTTTCCCCCATTGCACTCTCCACAATAGGAGTTAGCTATTGTATTATGTTTTTATACAAAAAATATTTTTACTATTCCGATCTGCATTTTTATTTTTCAGTGCTTCAGCTTGTTGTGCTGCTGTTCATTTGTCATTTCAGTAGTTTGTGGATCGGATTTGGATTTTACTTCGGGCTCTGGCATTCAATTCTATCGTTTGATAAAATAAGATTGAATTTCAAATTGCATAATAGCTTTCAAAACTGGGTTCAATTGCTGAAACAAGCAATGCCTTTCTCCATCATGGCATGGATTGGAATGCTTTTTATCATGTTTATGTTTTACAGCAGTAAAAATGCAACCAGTCTTGTTACACTATTATTTATCACACTCTCTGTTCTTACACTGCCACACTTGCAAGTGTTCACAAAGCTGAAATTAAAAAGTTCCGATCTTCCTGAATAACGTTATTTGATGATCGGCAAATATTTCTCTTTGTGTTGAAAAATAATGCCGATTAATGCAATCCATATTACAATGGCGATTACAATATTTTTAGGATCTACGAAAATGTGATGCAGTAAAACACCTACCATTACAGGAAATACAATCAACGCTCCCAATGCCCTGGTTTTAGGGATGATGATGAGGAGTCCACCCAATACTTCTGCAGTTCCAATCAAAGGGATCAGCCATGAAATTTCAGCAAGCGCAGCGTTGTCTTTAACAACAGCTTCTGGTAAATCTGTTGGAGTAGGCATATATTTCAGCAATTTTGCCAATCCTCCATTTATAAATAACAATCCATATACGAT
>CAYFLQ010000193.1:0-3668 GCA_964344065.1 uncultured Sphingobacterium sp.
GCGGTAAAAACAAAGCGTATTATTCTCCCCATGTTGATTGCGGCGATTTTGTCATCGTCATCAATGCTGACAAAGTTGTTTTCACAGGAACCAAGATTGACTACAAGGAATACCAGAATGTTTCTGGATATCCAGGTGGACAGAAAATTGAAATTGCAAAAGATTTGCTGAAGCGTCGTCCTGAGCAAATCATGGAGAGAGCAGTAAAGGGAATGCTTCCTAAGAACAGACTTGGTCGCAAGATGTTCAAGAAGTTATTTGTTTATGCAGGTGCTGAACATCCACATGGTGCTCAACAACCGATTCCTTTTAAATTCTAATTTCAAAACGAATTCAAATAAAGTATAATGGAAAAGCAAAAAATCGGATTAGGTCGCAGAAAGGAAGCGGTTACCAGAGTATTCCTTACCAAAGGAAGTGGTAGCATTACTGTAAACGACCTTGAATATAAAGAATACTTCCCGCAAGTATATCTACAGAATCAGGTAGAACTTTCTCTCAAGACCATTGATGGTGTTGGAAAGTATGATATCAAAATCAACGCAGCCGGCGGTGGTAAAAAAGGTCAGGCAGAAGCAGCCAAATTGGGTATTGCTCGTGCTTTGATCACGTTGAATCCTGAATTCAGACCTGCTTTGAAAGCAGCTGGTTTGTTGAGAAGAGATCCAAGAGGTGTTGAAAGGAAGAAATTCGGTAAGAAGAAAGCAAGAAGAAGCTTCCAGTTCAGCAAGCGTTAATCGGTATATCAATCAAGAATCTAAAACACAAAGAATACAATGGAAAATAATACTTCACTGCAGCAACAACTTTTGGAAGCAGGTGTTCACTTCGGTCACCTTCGTAAAAAGTGGAATCCCAAGATGTTGCCTTACATCTATGCAGAGAAAAAAGGTATACATATCATCGATTTGAATAAAACGGTGGAATGCTTGCAGGAAACTGCGAATGCCCTTAAGAACATCGCAAAGAGCGGAAAGAAAATCATGTTTGTTGGTACAAAGAAACAAGCGAAAGAAATTGTTACTGAATGTGCCAAGCGTGTAAACATGCCGTATGTTACTGAGCGTTGGTTGGGTGGTATGTTGACCAACTTCAATACAGTTCGTAAATCTGTAAAGAAAATGCAGAGCATCGAAAAGATGTTGAACGATGGAAGTTTCGACAGCATTACCAAGAAAGAGCGTTTGCAATTGTCGCGCGACAAAGACAAGATGGAGAAAGTATTGGGCGGTATTGCTCAATTGGGCAGAGTACCAGCTGCTTTGTTCATCATTGACATCGGACATGAGCATATTGCATTAGCAGAAGCAAAGCGTTTGGGCATTACAACATTTGGAATGGTAGATACCAATTGCGATCCTAACAAAGTTGAATTCCCAGTTCCTGCCAATGATGATGCAACAAAATCAATTGCGATCATCACCAACTATATCACAGCAGCTATTGCTGAAGGGTTGGCTGAGCGCCAGGCTGAAAAAGCGGAAGAAGATGAAACAGAAGAATCAACTGACAATGCGTTGAAGTTTTCTGTTGAAGAAGAGGCGGATGCTGAAGGTGCTAAGAGAGCAGGCGGCAAAGGTGGTGCTCCAAAACGCAGAGTGCCTGCAGCAGGTTCAGGTGGAAGAAAGCCAGCACAGAAGAAATAGGCTTATCAATTGATTATATAACTAGCCGAGAAGGGTAAAACTTTCGGAGCCCACAATATTTATACAATGTCAACAGTAACAATTACAGCAGCAGATATTAATAAACTCCGTCAAATGACTGGAGCAGGTATGATGGATTGTCGCAAAGCACTCACTGAAAACAATGGTGATTTTGATGCAGCAATTGATTGGTTGAGAAAGAAAGGTCAGAAAGTTGCCGCATTGAGAGGCGACCGTGACGCAAAAGAAGGAGTAGTACTTGCAAAGACAACTGCAGATCATACATCTGGCATCACTCTTTGCTTGAGCTGTGAAACCGACTTCGTAAGCAAGAATGCTGATTTCATTGCTTTTGCACAAAGCATCATGGATACTGCTATTGCAAACAATGTAAAGTCAGTGGATGAATTGAATGCAGCAAGTATCAATGGTGCAAAAATTGCTGATTTGGTGAATGATAAATTGGCGAGCATCGGAGAGAAAATAGGCATATCTAAATTTGAGCGAGTAGATGCAGATTTCGTTGCCTCTTATATTCATGGTGCAAACAGAATGGGTGTATTGGTAGGATTGAATAAATCTGAAGCTGAAGTAGGCAAGGATGTAGCCATGCAAATTGCAGCCATGAATCCTGTTGCCATTGACGCAACCTCTGTCCCTGCAGAAGTGGTAGAAAGAGAAAAAGCTGTGATCATTGAATTGATCAAAAATGACCCAAAGATGGCTGGAAAACCAGATGAAATGATATCTAAAATCGCCGATGGTAAGTTGAATGCTTTCTTCAAAGAAAGCACTTTGCTTGCACAAGCATTTGTGAAAGATGCTGGTCAGTCTGTGGGAGATTATATCAAGTCTAAGGGAGCTGACTTGAAAGTAACTGCTTTCAAGCGTGTAGCACTCGGATAATTTCCTTAACCATATTCAAATGAGAAGGGCTTTCAAGATGAAAGCCCTTTTTGTATATTCGCATCATGCAACCAACCTTCAAGCGCGTCCTGCTCAAGCTATCCGGAGAATCGCTCACCGGTGAAAACAGTTTTGGAATCGATCCAACTATTGTTGCCAGATATGCAAAAGAAATCAAGTCGATCGTTGACTTGGGTGTAGAAGTGGCCATCGTCATTGGTGGTGGGAATATCTACAGAGGAATGAACGAATCTGAAACTGGCATTGAGAGAGCTCAGGGCGATTATATGGGGATGCTTGCAACAGTGATCAATGGAATGGCATTACAATCCATGTTGGAAAAACAAGGAATGTATACCCGTTTGTTGAGCGCCATCAAGATGGAACAGATTGCTGAGCCATATATCAGAAGAAGAGCAATTCGACACTTAGAAAAACATCGCATTGTAATTTTTGGTGCAGGAACAGGCAATCCATATTTCACGACAGATACTGCAGGATCTCTGAGAGCTATTGAAATTGAGGCAGATGTAATTTTAAAGGGTACCCGTGTGAACGGCATTTACACTGCTGATCCTGAAAAAGACCCCAAAGCAGTCAAATATGATAGCATCAGTTTCAAAGAGTGTATAGACAAGAATCTTAAGATCATGGACATGACGGCTTTCACCCTCTGCATGGAAAACAATCTTCCCATCATTGTGTTTGATATGAATCAGGAAGGAAATCTCAAGAAGTTGGTGTGTGGGGAGAAGGTGGGAACACTTGTGAAGTGAGTTTCGGGTTTTGAGTTCTGTGTTTTGAGTAAAACATATATTTTCAAAAAACACAAAACCCTCAACGCATAACTCATAACCGTTCAATATTTTTCAAAATCATCAATTAAAATGGACATCTCCTCAATCCGCAAAGACTATCAACTCAAATCTCTCTCTGAGCAAGATGTGGCGGAAGATGCATTTGATCAATTTTCCCGATGGTGGAGTGAGGCACTTCAATCTGAAATAGATGAGGTAAATGCGATGACGCTTGCAACAGTGGATCAGCGCAACCGTCCATCTGCACGTATAGTATTGCTCAAAGATTTTAATGCATCCGGATTTGTTTTCTATACCA
>CAYFLQ010000194.1:0-3656 GCA_964344065.1 uncultured Sphingobacterium sp.
TTTGTAAAAGAATTCAGGGATTTCAACCTTGTAAAAAATCTAGGTGAATCCATCACATGCGACATTTTCGCTGAAGGCGAGAAAGTTGATGTAGTTGGAACAACCAAGGGTAAAGGTTTTCAGGGTGTTGTAAAACGCCATGGTTTTAGTGGTGTTGGTGAGCAATCTCACGGACAGCACGATCGTCAGCGTGCTCCAGGTTCTATCGGTAACTCATCAGACGCGTCTAGGGTATTCAAAGGAATGCGCATGGCAGGTCGTTTGGGTCAAGACCGTGTGAAAGTGAAAGGATTGAAAGTGGTGAAAATTTTTCCAGAGAAAAATTTCATTCTTGTGAGTGGTTCTGTTCCAGGGCACAATGGTTCTATCGTATATATTCAGAAATAATTCAACGCATCATCATGCAACTAGAAGTATTATCAATAAAAGGAAGCAAGACAGGCAGAACAGTCGATTTGCCTGAAGAGATTTTTGGTGCTGAGCCTAATAACCACGTAATCTACCTTGCAGTTAAGCAGTTTCTTGCTGCACAGCGTCAGGGTACACATAAAGTAAAGACACGTGCTGAAGTAAAGGGTGCGAGCAGAAAATTACATCGTCAAAAAGGTACAGGTGGAGCTCGTAAGGGAAACATACGTAACCCATTGTACAAAGGTGGTGGTACCATCTTTGGTCCAAAGCCTCACAGCTACGATATCAAATTAAATCGTCGTGTGAAAGATTTGGCGAAGATCAGTGCACTCAGCCACAAAGGAAAAGAGAATGCTGTGTTGGTAGTAGAAGATTTGAAATTGGAAGCTCCAAAGACAAGTGTTTTCGCAACCATGTTAAAGGACTTGAAAGTAAATGATAAAAAAGCATTGTATCTCATGTCATCTATTGAGGAAAATGTATTTGTAAGTGCAAGGAACATTCCTTCAGTACTTGCTACTGCGCTTTCTGACGTAAATACGTACGATGTGATGAATGCAGATGTGTTGGTATTGACTGAATCTGCAGCGAAGTTGTTTGCAGATTTGGAAGAAGGTGTAGAAGCTTAATTGATTAACAAACGAATTAAATAATTGATATGAAACTTGCTGAAGTACTTGTGAAGCCGATTCTTTCTGAGAAGGCCAATCAGCTTTCAGAAAAAAGACGCGTGTATTCTTTCAAAGTTGCACGTGCTGCAAACAAATTGGAGATCAAAAAGGCTGTTGAAGATTTTTACGGTGTAACCGTTGAAGATGTTAGAACAGCAGTGGCTCCTGCCAAAGCAAAAAGCCGTATGACAAAGGCTGGTGTGGTAAGCGGAAGAAAGCCTTCTTACAAGAAAGCATTTGTAACAGTAGGTGAGGGAGATACGATCGATTTGTATACAACTATTTAAAAATTCCTTCGGGTAAAAAAATAAAGAAATGGCATTAAAGAAGTACAAACCAGTAACGGCAGGAACCAGATGGAGAATTGGTAATGCGTATGCAGAAATTACCACTTCCACTCCTGAGAAATCACTTCTTGAAAAAGTAAAATCAACAGGTGGTAGAAACGCGCAAGGTCGTCGTGCTATGCGTTACATCGGTGGCGGCAACAAGAAAATGTACCGTGTTATCGATTTCAAGCGCAATAAGTTTGACATCCCTGCAACCGTTGCTTCTATTGAATATGATCCAAACCGTACTGCATTCATCGCATTGTTGAACTATGCAGATGGTGAAAAAAGATACATCCTTGCCCCTCAAGGATTGGAAGTTGGAATGACTGTGGTGAGTGGATTGTCAGTAGCTCCTGAAATAGGAAATGCGTTGATGATGAAGAACATGCCACTTGGTACCAACGTACACAACATTGAAATGCAACCTGGTCAAGGTGGAAAGATTGCCCGCTCTGCTGGTGCATCTGCGCAGTTGACTAACAAGGAAGAAAAATATGCCGTTTTAAAAATGCCTTCAGGTGAATTGAGAAAAGTATTGATCAACTGTTTTGCAACTGTTGGGGTGCTTTCAAACTCAGATCACAGTTTGGAGAGCATGGGTAAAGCTGGTAGAAACCGCTGGAAAGGTATTCGTCCACGTAACCGTGGTGTTGCCATGAACCCAGTAGATCATCCAATGGGTGGTGGTGAAGGAAAGTCTTCAGGTGGACATCCACGCAGCCGTACCGGTAAATATGCAAAGGGTGAAAAGACAAGAACCAGAGGAAAAGGAAGTGACAAGTTGATCATCCAAAGAAAGAACGGAAGTAAACTCACAAAATAATCAGAACACATAACAAGAAATAAATTATGGCTCGTTCAATAAGAAAAGGTCCGTATATCGCGGCAAAGTTGGAGAAGAAAGTGGTTGCCATGAATGATGGCAAATCCAAAAAAGCAGTGGTGAAAACATGGAGCCGCAGAAGCACCATTTCACCTGATTTCGTAGGACACACATTTGCTGTGCACAATGGAAACAAATTCATCCCTGTGTATGTAACCGAGTTCATGGTTGGACATAAACTAGGTGAGTTTGCGCCAACACGCAATTTCAAAGGGCACTCAAGTAAAAAAGTAGTTTAATAGTTGTTGGATCGTATCCGACACATGAAAAATAAACATATGGAAGCAGTAGCTAAATTGAGAAACTATCCCACTTCACCACGTAAGATGCGCCTGTTGGCGGATCATATCCGTGGTATGAAGGTTGAGGAAGCAGTAGCGATTCTTGAGCATCATCCACAGCACAGCGCAACACCACTTCGCAAATTGGTGATGTCTGCAGTGAGCAACTGGAAGCAAAAGAACGAAGGCGGCAATGTTGAAGCATTGGTGGTGAAAACCATTTTTGTGGACGGTGCACGTTCGATTAAAAGAATGTTGCCTGCGCCACAAGGTCGTGCTTATCGCATGCGCAAGCGCAGCAATCATGTAACTGTCATTGTTGATGCAAAAAATTAAGAACAAACAAACTGAATTATAATGGGTCAAAAAACGAATCCAATTGGCAACAGGTTAGGCATCATCCGCGGATGGGAAAGCAACTGGTATGGCAATAAAAAAGATTATGCGAACAAGCTTATTGAAGACAATAAGATCCGCAATTACCTCAATGCCCGTATCAACAAAGGTGGTATTGCCAAGATTGTGATTGAGCGTACGCTTAATAAATTAATCGTTACGATTCATACATCCAAGCCTGGTATCATCATTGGTAAAGGTGGTGGAGAAGTGGACAGGGTGAAGGAGGAGTTGAAGAAGCTCACTGGCAAAGAAGATGTACAAATCAACATCCTCGAAATTCGCAGACCTGAATTGGATGCCAACATCGTTGGAGAAACCATTGCAAAGCAAATCGAGAACCGTATCAACTATAAGCGTGCTATTAAAATGGCGATCGCATCTACCATGAGACTTGGTGCTGAAGGTATCAAGATCAAAGTAGGTGGTCGTATTGGTGGCGCTGAGATCGCACGTTCTGAAGAGATCAAACAAGGAAGAGTTCCTTTGCACACCTTCAGAATGGACATTGATTATGCTTCAGTGTTTGCTCAAACAGTGTATGGTAAAATCGGAATCAAAGTGTGGATTTGTAAAGGTGAGGTATTGGCAAAGCGTGATTTGAATCCAAATTTTGTAGGAGGAAAATCAGAAGCTGCTGAGAGAAGAGAAGCACGTGGTGGTGGAAGAGACGACAGAAGAG
>CAYFLQ010000195.1:0-3621 GCA_964344065.1 uncultured Sphingobacterium sp.
GAAAACTGAAAACGAAATCACACTTGAATATATTCTTTTTGACAATTTCAATGATTCGTTTGAAGATGCGGGGGAATTGATAAAAATATACCGCCAAATACCAGCTGACCTTGTAAATATTATTGAATACAATCCCATTGACTTTGCCAAATTTAAAAAGCCCAGCGAAGAAAAAACTGCGGCATTTATGCAGTACTTGGAAAAGAACCGTGTCAATGCAAGATTGCGCAAAAGCAGGGGTAAAGATATCGATGCAGCATGCGGCCAGTTGGCAAATAAATCATAATGCATTTTCTTATCATCATTGAATTGATCTTACATGAAACGCACAGATAATTTTTCAAAGTTTGCTCCAAAAAAGAAAAACAGTGCTGTAAAAGAAGCCATTCGTCAGGAAAAAAAGAAATGGAAAAAGGACAGGGCGGAAGCTATCGAAAAGAAAAAAGAAGCAGCAAAAATTGCAGTTACCAAGAGAACAGCTGAATCCAAGTCCTCATCGATTACGGTCAGGAAAGTTGATAAATCTATGCCCCTCAATAAATATGTTGCCCATTGTGGTATTTGTTCCAGAAGAGATGCAGTGCCAATGATCAAGGATGGTAAACTTAAAGTCAATGATGTGGTAATAGTAGAACCAGGATTCAAGGTTGCTCCGAATGATATCGTAACGTTTGCGGGTAAAAGAATTTTTCCTGAAAAAAACCTTGTCTATATTCTGCTGAATAAACCAAAGGATTACATCACAACACTTGAAGATCCACAAGGGAGGAAAACAGTGCTTGATTTACTCAAAGGTGCTACTGTTGAAAGAGTGTATCCTGTCGGAAGACTCGACAGAAATACAACTGGTGTGTTGTTGATTACCAACGATGGCGACATGGCACAAAAACTATCACATCCCTCCAATGAAGTAAAAAAAATATATGAAGCCAAGTTGGACAAGCCTCTTTCAAAAGTGGATTTCGAGAAAATATTAAAAGGCTTGAATTTGGAAGATGGATTTGTAAAAGCTGATGCACTGGCATATGCAGACCCCAAAGACAAGTCAGTCATTGGCATTGAACTGCACAGCGGCAAGAACAGAATTGTCAGAAGGATGTTTGAGTGTTTAGGGTATGATGTCAGAAACCTCGATAGGGTAATGTTTGCTAATTTAACCAAGAAGAATGTAGAAAGAGGAAAATGGCGCATGCTGAATGAAAAAGAAATTCGTTTGCTCAAATTCATGAACAGCTCTTTTGTAAAAGAAAAAAAACATTAAGAATCAACCAGTCATATTATACGAAGACAATGATTTAATTGCTGTCAATAAACCTTCAGGTTGGCTTTCAATACCTGATAGGCATGATGCTGAAATTCCATCCATCAGGAATTGGCTACAACAAAAGTACCAGGAGGTTTTTGTGATTCATCGAATTGATCGGGATACAAGTGGATTGTTGCTCTTCGCAAAAAATGAAACAGCTCATAAATACTATAATCAACTTTTTGAAAATCGACTTGTAAAAAAATTATACCTCGGGTTGGCAACTGGCTTGCTGGCTGAAGCAGAGGGTATGATTTCACAACCTATTGAACAGCATCCATCCATTCCGGGAAAAATGCGTATCGGCAGATCCGGTAAGCCCTCTGTTACGCATTTCAAAGTGATAGAAAAATTTAGGGGGTATTCACTGGTCGAGTGCAATCTTGAAACTGGAAGAACACATCAGATCCGCGTACATATGCAGTACCTTGGTCATTCATTGGTTTGTGATGAACTATATGGATCACCAGATCCAATATTGCTTTCCAATTTTAAAAAGAAATTTAAGTTGTCAAAAGAGGCAGAGGCTGAACGCCCTTTGTTAGACAGGTTGGCGCTTCATGCACTCAGTATTGAATTGAAAGATATGCATGGTAAAAACCTTTTACTGGAAGCACCCCTTGCAAAAGATATCGAAGTGGCTTTGATTCAGTTAAGAAAATTTGCTAAGGTTTAAAAGCGGTGGCAAGTTCAGCTAAAGAAACTGTTTTTTGAACACCTGATCCTAAGTGTTTGATATTGGCAGTAGAAAGTTTGAGTTCTTCTTCACCAATGATTACAATGTAGGGAATCAGTTTTTTTTCTGCGTATTTAAATTGTTTGTCAAACTTTACCGCTTCATGAAAAATCTCAGATGCAATTCCAGCTTCTCTAAGAATGGATGCTGTTTGTAGTAAATGAGATTTGTTGATGCCGGTATTAAAAATCAATGCAATCGTACCTTCTTGAATATTGGCAGGAAAAACTCCGAGTTCTTCCATTACATCATAGATTCTATCAACTCCAAAAGATATTCCAACACCAGCAATTCCCTTCACACCAAATAATCCTGTAAGGTCATCGTACCTTCCTCCTCCTCCAATGCTTCCCATTTCCACGCCACTTGCTTTCACCTCAAAAATGGTCCCGGTATAATAATTGAGCCCCCTGGCAAGTGATGGATCTACAATAATGTTGGTAGGATGATTGGATGATGAAATGTGTTGGAGTATTTCCATCAATTCTCGAATGCCCTCTATGCCGATATCATTTTTTTCAAAAAGACTGTTGAGTGCATCAATGATCTGATTGTTATCGCCCTTGATGGATATATATTTTTCAACCACATCAATCTGGGTGCTCGTCAAACCTCTTTCTTTTAGTTCTGCTTTCACTTTATCAATTCCGATCTTATCTAACTTATCAATGGCAACAGTGATATTCGTCATGTTGGTTTCACCCCCACATAGCTGTGCAAGGGCTTGAAGGATCTTTCTGTTGTTGATATGAATTTCAACAGGTACGTTCAGTTGGTTAAAAACCTCAGAATAAATTTGAGTAAGTTCTATTTCGTGTATAATGGAATTGCTGCCAGCGATATCAGCATCACATTGATAGAACTCGCGGTATCTTCCGCGCTGAGGTCTGTCTGCCCTCCATACCGGTTGCATCTGATAGCGTTTGAATGGGAAAACAAGTTGACCATGATTCATGGCAATATATCTGGCGAATGGAATGGTCAAATCGTATCGCAGTGCTCGTTCACTTATCCCTTTGATAGTTTTTCCACCTAGAACGGATTCAAAATCTCTTCTGGCGTCATCGTGTTTTTCAGGAAGATTCAAGCCATTGTTTAAAATTTTGAATATGAGTTTATCGCCTTCCTCTCCGTATTTTCCCATCAGTGTTTCTACATTTTCCATTGCAGGTGTCTCCAATGGCTCAAATCCATACAATTCAAATACTTTCTGTATGGTTTTAAAGATGAAATTTCTCTTTCTGAGAACTGCTGCAGAAAAATCTCGGGTGCCCTGGGGGATCGATGGCTTCATAGCACAAAGTTAAGGCTGTTTTGCGGATGTGTATGTTTCAATCAATTTATCACAAGCCTGACTGATCAAATCAAAAACTTCATGAAAGGCTGCCTCTGATTTTGACCATGGATCTGGCACATCCATCTTTTCTCCAGGGAAGAGGTACTCCAGCATCATTACGGTTCTTCGATCATCAAATTTTTTACCGGATAAATATTTGATATCCCTCCATACATCAGTGGCCATGGGAATGATCAAATCAAAATGGTCGTAATCGCTCGAATGAAATGGTCTTGAATGTTG
>CAYFLQ010000196.1:0-3617 GCA_964344065.1 uncultured Sphingobacterium sp.
TTGGAAGTTATTCATTGTTTAGCAGCAGAAGAATCGATGATGAAACAGATGTGATTGATCCTAAAACTGGAAAACCAGGTGGTGCATTTTTTGGCAATGCTCCATGTTTGGGAAGTAAATGGGGTTTGGCATATATTGAAAAGTTGAAATATTTCATGTCATCAACCGGATTTAATTTGTTTGAAAATGATGGTCCTTATCCAGGAGATGTTTGTGCATCAACAGTTCATCCTGGCCATCAAAATGTTGACGATTCTCAGTGGCGTCAGATGGAATTACAAAAAGGTTTGTATAAATGGTGCAATGAACATGGTATATATGTGAATGCACCAGATTGGTACTTTATGGATGGAACGCATAAGATTGCATTGGGATACAGAGAAGTTAATTTCTCTTTATCTCGTGAACAGCAAAAAATTTTGAATAGACAGAATATACATGACGGCACTTTCGAAAAGCTTCCATCAATGGGATGGGGATTTGTACCATTGACCAAATATCAAGGTGGGGGGCCAGAAGCAGTGTTGGAGCCATTGAATGATCACCTGAAAGATTATGAAATGTTGATGATGCAGTATTATGGTGCAGGAGTGCAAGCATGTTATCGTGGACCAAGATTGTATGATACAGAGCCTACAAAGCAATTGGTTACCCAAACCATTCAGTGGTATAAAAAGTACAGGAATATCTTGAACTCATCTATCGTGCATCTTCGTCGTGCTGACGGCAGGGATTGGGATGGATTTATGCATGTGAATCCATCTTTACATGACAAGGGATTTATGATGTTGTTCAATCCTACAGATCAACCCATCAACCGAAGCATCACAGTGCCATTATATTATACAGGTGTGAATAATACCATTACTATCTCCGAAAAAGATGTTCATCCTCAATTGAAATCTATTGGTACATCTGCTCAACTTCGATTGGACGTTACCATCCCTGCTAATGGGTATACCTGGTATGTTTTCAGAAAATAATTTGGCAGTTTAATTAAAAGTCTATAAATTTGGTAGACTAATTAATTGTCACGTGGCTGATAGGTGAGGCAGAGGTCAACAAAACCTTTAAAGGCGGTTCGAGTCCGTCCGTGGCGACGATTCATAAGGACAATCAGTACGATTGAAGTTTAATACTGAGGTATGCTTTTCTTTTGGGTTCAGGCATGCGTTCTATGGCATACCTCAGCATCGTACGCGGCATTTGATGTGCAAATTTGTTCAAAAAATTTTCTACTGAGGTTGCATCTCTTTTCCAAGCCTCTCTCAACATCCATCCGGTTGCTTTGTGCATGAGATCATGAGTATGCGTTAGCATGATTTCACTTAATTGAAATATATCCTTGAAATCATTTTTTCTGATAAAGTGCAACGTAGCAACAACAGCAATTCTATTTTTCCAGAGGGATGTTGCTTTTGCAAACTTGTATAATATAGATCTGTCCTTGTTCTCTAGCCATTGGCCGAGGATGATGTGAGCAGTATTATCCACTAAATCCCAATTGTTTACCTGATCTGCGTTTTTTAAATAGAGATCCACCCATTCTTTTTCTTGATTGATTTTTTTTGCTGCATTGAATTTGTTGCATAAAATAAAGAGTGAAGTAAGCCGCTCTTCGTGAAAAGGTGAATGCAGCAATTCAACAATGGTAGACTTGTTGGTGGTATCTGTATGCATTTTTGCAATTCTTCTTTGATCTGGGACAATGATTCCATGAAAGCGATCTCCCTCTGCGTATTGTCCTTTTCCTGTTTTGAAGAAATATGGAAGGAATGCCGCCTTTTCTTTGGTGGCATGTGATTTCAGGTCTTTGATAATTGCTTTGGAGTTGCCCATTATGCAGCCAATTTTTTCAAGGCTGCAACAAATGCATCTAATTCTTCCAATGTAGTATAAACATTTGGAGTAATGCGGCAACCGTGAACATTGGCGCCGTCAATGGCAACGGTGAATACCTTGTGTTCACTCAATAATCGCTTGGCCAAATCACCTGGTGTGATGCCTTTGATGCCTACATTCGCAATCCCACAAGATCTTTTTTCATCTGCTGGCGTATTTAAAATAATGTTAGGAACATTTCTAACCTTGCTTGTCCAATATTGCTGTAAAAAACGCATCCGCTTTTCTTTTCTTTCTCCTCCAATCATATGATAATAATCAATCGAGTCTTCAATCGCGAGATCTGTATGAACAGGGTGTGTTCCGATATGATTGATTCTAGCAATGTCAGACATATCTGTATTTCCATCTCCAAGCAGCGGCCAAAGCTTTGCTATTTTTTCTTTTTTCACATATAGCAAACCGGCACCCAGTGGAACGCTCAGCCACTTGTGTAGTGAAGCGCCATAGTAATCACAATCAAGATCTGGTATGTTGTATTGAAAATGGGCAACGGCATGTGCACCATCCACCAATACTTCCACTCCTTTCTTATGGGCCATGTCACATATTTTTCGGACTGGTAAAATTTGTCCAGTAATATTGATCATATGACATACCATCAACAATTTTGTTTTTGGAGTGATGGCTTGTTCATACAGTGAAACAATTTCTTCATCTGATGATGGGTGGTTGGGGACTGAAATTTTTTTAAGTACAACACCATAGCGTTTGGAAACTTGTTCAAACATATCCAGCATAGCTCCATAATCTTGAATAGCCATCACAGCTTCATCACCTGCTTTCCATTCTTGACCACTTATTACCAAATCAAGTGATTCAGTTGTGTTGCGTGTGATGACCACTTCATTGGCTGGGCAACCGAGTAGTGCTGCCAACTTTCCAGCAATTCTTTTTTTATTTTCAAATTGAACAGTTCTCATATAATAAGAACCTTCTCTATTTACATACCGTATGTGTTCAATGAATTTTTCCAGAATAGGTTGAGGGGTAAAGTTGTAGTAACCGTTTTCGAGATTGATGTATTCTGGTTTCAAAATATACTGTTCACGAATTTTTTTCCAAAATGCATCATCTGCAGCAAGTGCTGCTGCAGGGATATTTTTTTTCTCATCAAAAATTGCAGCAAGCGAGGATAGTCCCATTTGAGTTCCTACTGCAGTGATCGCAGTAGATTTTAAAAAAGCTCTTTTATTCATGTAACAGGTTTGTTACATAAATATAAGCATTTGAACAGTGAATGATTATGCGTAGACGCGGAGTGAATTTCCGGACAATGATGTTTTGTATTGTGTGAGTCCTGTGTTTGCCGGGCCTGAAATTCTAGAACCTGTTGATGAGAACACAGAGTTGTGTGCGTTGCAAATAAATTGGTTGTTGCCTGAAGAAAAATTCACAGTAACACCTTCGTGAGGGCATCGAGATGATACCGCAAGGTAACTTCCAGTGGTTGTTTTCGCAATGATGATGCCTTGATATACGACAGAACCTCCTGCATTTTTTAGAGCACTGAATTGACTGCTTGTGATATCGATGGTGAAATCTACAGATGACCCTCCACCTGTTCCAGATTTTGTACAGGCTTGAAGACAAGTAATTGCCATTGCTGCAGCACTGCCGATGCCTAGTTGAGCAAGAAATTCTTTGCGGTCCATTTTAAATGTTTTTTCTAAAATAATTAAATTCTATATAAAATACTGTTAACGAAAGTTTTA
>CAYFLQ010000197.1:0-3581 GCA_964344065.1 uncultured Sphingobacterium sp.
GCATCAGTATGTGCCATCGATGGGATGATTCCTTTTTTGGTTAAAATCTTTCCTAATTCAATGGCACCTTTTTTTTCGGGTGCTATACTCCATCTTTTTATATGGGGTGACCTTTCCAGGATTTCCATGTATTCATTTGGATCTGGGTCTCTTATATATTGTGGATCTTGTGCTCCACGTTGATTCAAGGAGAAATAGGGCCCTTCTAAATGGATGCCCAAGAATTTAGCCCCATCATTCTTTTTGTGATGTATACTGTTGTATACATCCAAGGTTCTAAGAATTCCCTCTTTGTCAGAAGTTAATGTGGTCGCCAATAAAGATGTTGTACCAAATTTTGCATGCAACGCAGCTGTCCTCAAAAACGCCTCTTCAGTTTCATCCATAAAATCATATCCACCTCCACCATGTACATGTATATCAATAAATCCAGGTGCTACATAATTACCTTTTGCATCTATTTCTGTGTATTCAGTTGAATCAATATAGTTATTTTCAATTGCAAGAATTTTCCCATCATCTATCAATACTGTTCCATTTGACAGGATGGTATTTTCCGTGATCAATTTTCCATTGGTTATTTTAAACTTATTTTTCACTTTTTCCATTTTCTGATGGTATGTCCTTTGATTGCATAAAAGAGAAGATACGAATAGCATGGCAATAGAATCCAGTATGCCTGCTGCACACCAAAATTGTCCGCAATGGAACCATACACAAGCGGTATCAGGGCATTGCCACTCAATCCCATTATTAATAAAGAAGCTCCCAGTTTAGTAAATCTTCCTAGTCCATCCATTGCCAGAGGCCAGATGGCTGCCCATACCAATGAGTTTGCTAGTCCTAGCAATACTACAAACCATATCGATAAAGATGTTTGATGACCAAGGATATTCACTTCTGTGTGATTGGTGGTGATTAAGAACGTGAGGATGACCCCCAGTGAAGTGCAGATTCTTAAAGCATTCACCTGGCTTATAAATCTTGGTATGGCAATGATGCCAGTTATATAACCAATAATAGTAGCTGTCAATACATATGCTGGAAAAGATTTTGCTTCCAACAGCGGCACGTTCATGGAAATGGCATAATTGATGATGGTATCAATGGAGATGATTTGTGTGCCCACGTGTAAAAAAATAGCTATTGCTCCTAATATGAGATGCGGAAAATCAAATATGCTTTTCTTTTCTGCATTGGCATGTGCCAATTCATCTGATTCTTTTTCAGTATCGATTTCTGGCAATGGTGAAAACCTAACCAATAACCCTAATATAAATAATACAGTACCTACCACCATGTATGGTTTGATAACACGGCGAATCAACTCATCTAACAAGGGAGCTTTTTGATCTGCATTCATTGTATTCAATTGTGCAAACAGATCAGTGTCCGTTGCTTTGAGCACAACAGCTGCAAATAGAAGTGGGGCAATGATTCCAGCGCCTTTATTGAAAATTCCCATGATGCTGATGCGTTGTGCAGCACTTTCTTTGGGTCCGAGTATCGTGATATATGGATTAGCAGCGGTTTGAAGGATGGCCAAACCTACGCCAATGGTGAACAGTCCTAAAAGAAATATTTCATAGGTTCTGCTGTAAGCTGCGGGAATAAAAGTGAAGGCACCAATTGACATCAACCAGAATCCTAACATGATCCCTTTTTTAAAACCAACTTTTTTTAGAAGGTAGCTGGATGGGACTGACATGACAAAATACGAAATGTAAAAAGCAAACGTTACTAAATAAGATTCGAAATGATTGAGTTCGCAAGCAATTTTAAAATAGGGGATCAAAATTGAATTTACCCATGATACAAAGCCAAAAATGAAAAACAACATTCCAATAATCAGTATAGAAATGGTTGTATCTTTTTTAGATAGGGTTGTACTGTTCATAGAGCTAAGAATGATTGAGTTTAGAAGCAGATGCTTTATCTAAATAGATGGTGCAAGATTTGTGTGATTGTAAAATGCTTGCTGGATGCATATTGCTGATAGTCCCATTTAAACAATTGCTCACTGCATCAGACTTTCTTTCATCCGGAACAGAGCAAATAATTTGTTTAGATTTCATGATTTGCTGAATCGACATACTGATGGCTTTTGTCGGCACATCATCCATTGTTGGAAACCAACCTTCACCCCATTGTTGTTTTCTGCATGCTTCATCAAGATCAACGACTATATATGGATCCTTTGTATTGAAGTCTGCAGGCGGATCATTGAATGCCAAATGCCCATTTTCCCCAATGCCTACCAATGCTACATCTATTTCTACATCTTGAATAAGCTGATTCAATCTCTTGCACTCTTCAAATGGGTTGTTCTCGCCATCAATTAAATAGTAGTTTTTTAGTGTACCAACTTTGTCTATAAATCTTTCTTTTAAATACTTTCTAAAACTGGCTTTATGAGAACTGGATATACCAATGTATTCATCCAAATGAAACATGGTTACTTTGCTCCAGTCAATTTCTTTACTGTTGGTGAGTTGTTCTAAAACAGGAAATTGACTTGTACCGGTTGCCAATATAATATTGGCATAACCTTGATTTGACAATGTTTTTGAAATCATTTCAACAGCTGATTTCCCTGCTGCAGCTCCAAGTTTGGTTGCGTCATCAAATATCTCCACCTTCATATTGAAGCATTTAAATTTTCAAAAATAGTTTTTTGTCATACAGCAATTTGAGGAAAATCCATTTGATGGCGACCGCTGTAATGGCGAGTGCAACAGCATTATAGGGGTTGCCTATCAGATCTCCTAACCATTGGAAAATAGATTTGTTGGTATAACCCCATTGGATGAATTTGCCAGACATATAAATCAAAATAGAATTCATACCAATCACTTTGAAGAAAATCGCCCATCCCTGCACATTTTTTATATCTATGATATAATAAAATAATGCAAAGAGTAATAGGTTCCAGCCAGTGGTATACAATACAAATGAACTTGACCACATGTTTTTATTGATGGGGAAATCAATATTCCAAATCATTGCCAATACAAGTGATATGATTCCAGCTAAAAAGATCCATTTTGTTTTTTCTTGTTCGGTCGACAAAGAATTTTTTAAATAATTACCGGTAAGTACACCCGCCAATGATGTTGCTATTGCTGCTATGTTATTAAAAAGCCCAACCGTGTCATGTATCCCTCTCGATAGTTTTCCTGGCAGCACTGTTCTGTCAAAGTAGGATGCAAAGTTTCCCGGTTCTGTCAAATCACCTGAAGGAAATCCAGGTGCAGACGAACATTTCAAAATGATCCAATAGCCTATCAATAAACTAGCAAACCAAACCCCTTGAAACTTTTTACCTGCATACATATATATGATGCTTGAAAAAGTATATGCAATACCAATTCTTCCAAGTACACTCATGATTCTGAAATCTGACAATGGCTTAATGGCAAGTCCATTGTTGTAGATCATACCCAGGATAAACAGAATCAATCCTCTTTTTATTACTTTCCATATCAGCTTGCTTTTGTTGGCTCCATGTTCCAATGATGCGTCTATCGAATACACGCTTGAAATCCCAGATATAAACATGAACAAAGGGAAAATCAAATCAT
>CAYFLQ010000198.1:0-3576 GCA_964344065.1 uncultured Sphingobacterium sp.
GTAAAATAATATATCATATTATATATTTTTATATATATAATATTTGATCGTATAGGGGTTACATTTTCGTATTTTAGCAATATAATATCAAATTATTGAACCTAAAACTCGAAAAATGAACTCCAAAACTGTAAGAGACAAACTCCCTTTCTTCATTCTGATTCTCATTTCCATTGCGGCCATTTTTGTTCCTGTATTGCCAAATTTTGACGACAAACAAGGTGTATACAATGGGGCTGACATCACCTGGATTTTAATTGCCACTGCACTTGTATTTCTGATGACTCCTGGTTTGGCATTCTTTTACGGAGGAATGGTGCACAGAAAAAATGTGATTTCAACCATGATCAAGAGCACTGTCGCGGCTGGGGTGGTGAGTGTAATTTGGATTGCATTTGGTTATAGCCTTTGTTTCGGAGACAGCGTTGGCGGGTTTGTAGGCAACCCCCTCACCCACTTCTTTTTCAAAGGTGTAAATGATGGTGCACCCTGGAGTTTAGCTCCTTCCATTCCAAAATCCCTGTTTGCTCTTTTCCAGTTAATGTTTGCCATCATCACTCCGGGCTTAGTGGTTGGTGCACTGGCCGAGAGAGTTAGGTTTACATCCTATATATTGTTCATTATCTTATTCAGCATACTTGTTTATGCACCATTGGCCCACTGGAGCTGGCATCCGGATGGATTCTTGTTTAAAATGGGTGCACTTGATTTTGCCGGTGGAACTGTTGTACATATTTCAGCAGGCTGTGCAGCCTTGGCTGGTGCATTGGTACTCAAACGCAGAAAAGCACATCTTGAAGGCGCAGAAGTACCACCCGCTAATGTCCCTTACGTTTTAATTGGAACTGGACTGCTTTGGTTCGGATGGTTTGGCTTTAATGCAGGATCAGCACTTGGTGCAAATGGATTGGCAGTGTCTGCATTCGCTACTACAAATACCGCGGCAGCAGCAGCAGGACTTTCATGGATGTTTTTTGATGTAATGAAAGGCAAAAAACCTTCTGTCATGGGTTTCTGTATCGGTGCAGTTGTCGGATTGGTTGCCATCACACCTGGCGCAGGTTTTGTAGGAATACCACAAAGTATTTTTATCGGAGTGATTTCAGCCATCATTTCCAATATGGCTGTTTATTACAAACAAAAATCAACCTTGGATGATGCACTGGATGTATTCCCTTGCCATGGCATTGGAGGAATTGTTGGTATGATCCTCACAGGAGTATTCGCAACAAAAGCAGTGAACGGAGCTGGAAATGACGGACTACTTTACGGCAATGTTGACTTCTTCCTTACTCAATTGAAAGCAATGGGAATTGCTGTTATTTATTCATTTGTTGTTTCATTCATCATCTTCAAATTCATCAACCTGATTCAACCTCTCCGTGTAAGTGAAGAAGAAGAAGAACTCGGATTGGATCAAACACAACACGATGAAAAATATGGTAGAAATCCTAACAAAGCATAAAGACTTGTATAAATAAATCAAGGGTACAGCGCGGGGCAATGTTGGACTAGAACAATTGCCTTTGCCATACCCTCTTTTAGAACTAAAAACCAAAACAATGATACGAAATCTTTCCGTAACAGTATTGCTGTGCGCAATCACATTCAATCTCTTCTCTCAAGACAACCTTTCAGCAACCAAGAAACCATCCAATTTCACATTTACTGGATATGTGGATGGATATTTTAGATATGATTTCAGCAAAGATGTTACTAACAACAAAACAAGTTTCACCAACAATACAGGAAACCTTGCGCTAGGAATGCTCTCTGAAAAAATTGATTTCACCAAGAATAAATTCAGTTTTACTGCTGATCTGGGATTGGGAAAAAGAGCAAAAGAATTTGCATACAACGACAAAGGAGTTTTATCAAGTGTCAAGCAACTTTTTGCATCTTATCAATTAACTGATTGGATGAAAGTAACAGCAGGAAGCTGGGCAACACATGTTGGTTATGAAGTTGTTGATCCATATGTAAACAGGAACTATAGCATGTCATACATGTTTTCATACGGTCCGTTCTTACACACAGGATTAAAATCGGATTTTAGTTTCGGAAAATCTGCTTTAATGTTAGGTATCTCCAACCCAACAGATTATAGAAAAGCTCCTTCGGGTAATAAAAAATCAATGATTTTCCAATACAGTTATGCATTCAATGACAATACAAAATTGTATTTGAATTATGTAGGAGGACAACGTCCCACTGACGAAGCTAAAATCAGACAATTTGATGTGGTATTTACTGATAAACTGAACGATGAAATCAATATTGGCTTCAATGGCACCATCAACAGTACGACCCTTAAGAAAAATGGAAATTATGGCAGTGCAGCATCATGGTCAGGTGTAGCCCTCTATTTAAATATTGATCCTTGGGAGAAAGTAGGTCTCACTCAACGATTTGAGGTGTTCAATGACAAAAATCAGCTCTCAGGTTTATCTACATCTGTATACGGAGGCACTGTTCTTGCCAATACCATATCGGCCAATTTCAAGTTTGGTCCGATGGTTATCATCCCAGAATACAGAATTGAGAATTGCAGCAATAAGGTGTTTCATGATAAAGTTGGCGCAGCATCGAATTTTGCATCCAGTCTTGTACTCGCAGCGTACTTAAAATTTTAAAGATTAGTTTGGTTCATAAACAGGGTTTTGAGGCGGCTTTATAGTCGCCTCTTTTATTTTTTTCTGAAGAAGATTCTTACAGGCACCCCAGTCAATTTAAACTCTTCTCTTAACTTATTTTCTAAATAGTTTTTGTAAGGTGTTTTGATATCATCTGGATAATTCGTGAAAAAGGCAAAACTTGGCACAGCAGTTGGAAGCTGTGTAATAAATTTGATCTTGACTGAGTTTCCTCTTACAACCGGTGGATGATATGCTTCAATTGCTTTCAACATTATTTCATTCAGTTGTGAAGTAGGTATTTTTCTCTTTCGATTATCATATACTTCCAAGGCGGTTTCAATTACTTTGAAAATCCTTGTTTTTTCTTTTGCTGAAATAAACAACACTGGTACATCTTTGAACGGAGCCAATCGCTCTTTAAGGCTTTTTTCATAATCTTTAGCAGTATTGGTCGACTTCTCTACCAAATCCCATTTATTTACCAGAAACACAATCCCTTTTCCTTTCTTCACTGCCAAGGAAAAAATATTCAGATCCTGCTGTGTAATTCCTTTTTCAGCATCAATCATCATGAGGCATACGTCGGCCTCATCCATTGCTTTGATGGCACGAATCACTGAATAAAACTCAAGATCTTCATGCACTTTTGTCTTCCTTCTAATACCAGCTGTATCTATCAGGATAAATTCTTTTTGGAAGAGATTATAATGAGTATGAATGGTATCTCTGGTTGTACCGGCAACATCACTTACAATCGTACGCTCAGATCCAACCAATGCATTTAACAAAGAGGATTTGCCAACATTTGGCTGTCCAATGATAGCAAAATGTGGCAGCCCCTCCTGTGGAGCTTCTGCTGGAACTTCAATCAAAGCAGCGATTTCATCTAACACCTCCCCTGTTCCGCTGCCAGACATGGAAGAAAGAAAATAGGTTTTTT
>CAYFLQ010000199.1:0-3559 GCA_964344065.1 uncultured Sphingobacterium sp.
CAATGGATTTTGATGATTTGCTGTTGCAATTTTATCTCATCCTGAAACATCATCCCGAAGCTTTGCATAAATATCAGCACAAGTTCAATTATATCATGATTGATGAGTATCAGGATACCAATCCTGCTCAATATGAAATCATCAAACTGTTGGGTGCTATGCATGAAAATGTATGTGTGGTTGGAGATGATGCACAATCTATTTATTCTTTCAGGGGCGCCACGATTGAAAATATTTTACTGTTTAAGAAAGATTATGATGATGTGAAAGTGGTCAAGTTGGAACAGAATTACAGAAGCACCAAACAAATTTTGAATGTTGCGAATCAGGTCATATCCAATAATAAAGGGCAGATTCCAAAAGAGCTGTGGACCGACAACGGTGAAGGTGAGAAAATTCGGTTGGTAAGAACCATGACTGACAATGATGAGGGAAAATTTGTAGCAGATACAATACAAGAACAAAAACTTCGCAATCATTTTTTCAATAAAGAATTTGCCGTACTCTATAGAACGAATGCACAGAGCCGTGCATTTGAGGAATCTTTGAGACGGATGAATATACCTTATACCATTTTTGGTGGCATCAGTTTTTATCAGCGAAAAGAGATCAAAGATTATATCGCATATCTCCGCATCATTGTTAATCCGAGAGATGAAGAAGCTCTCAAACGCATCATTAATTATCCAGTAAGAGGAATTGGTAAAACGAGTTTGGATAAATTGATTTTGGTGGCGAATGAAAAGCAAATCAGTTTATGGGAGGTATTGACAAAAGCATCTGAGTTTGGATTCAGGGCTGGCACATTGGAAGCGATTGAAAATTTTGTGTTGATGATCAAAAGTTTTGCCAGCATGTTGAAGAAAAGCAATGCATATGATGTTGCTTTTCATGTTGGCAAGCAAACAGGATTGGTAAAAGAACTCTTTAATGATAAAAGCACTGAAGGAGTTCAACGATATGAAAACGTGCAGGAGTTATTAAACTCAATCAAAGAGTGGGTGGATGATAAACAGAACCGTGCACAGATTGATGAGGATGGGGTGTTGTTGGAGACAGAGGGGAATACAGAGGGACAAGGCCTGCCTGCCGGACAGGCAGGGAGAAGGGAGGAGGTCGAAGACCCAGACCGAAGTGTCTGGGGAGAAGGGACAAGGGACGAGGGACAAGGGTTGGTTGAAGAGCCTATTCCAGCAAGGCCTCTGAGAGAGGATGTTTTATTGTCTGCTTATTTGCAACAAATTACTTTGTTGACGGATGCTGATGAAAAAGATGAAAACGCTGATACGGTCAAATTGATGACCATCCATGCTGCAAAGGGTTTGGAATTTTCCTGTGTGTTTGCAGTCGGGTTAGAAGAGATGTTGTTTCCCAATGCCATGAGCATCAATACAAGGGAAGAATTGGAAGAAGAAAGAAGACTGTTTTATGTAGTGATCACAAGAGCAAAACAAAAATTGTGGATCAGCTATGCAAATACGAGATACAAATTTGGACAAGTAGTTCAAAATGATCCGAGCAGGTTTATCAATGAACTTCCTGAAGATCATCTCGACAGATCATATGCAGGAGGTGGGTTCAGGAATCAATCGAGCAGTTCTGCATCCGAACGAATGAGGGGTTGGGGTCAATCCAATACGATTCAACAAAAATCTTTTTTCGATCAACCTAAAAAACCAAGTGAGCGTCCCTCTTATATGCCTCCGCCTTCTGTGACCAAACCGGTGATTCATCAACCCTCTGCAGATTTCAAGCCAAGTGATACTTCAGATTTAAGAGAAGGGCAGAAAGTTGAGCATCAGAAATTTGGATTCGGCGTTGTATTAAAAATGGAAGGTGCTTCACATAATCCCATTGCAACCATTAAATTTGATTTGAATGGTGAGAAGAAGATCATGTTGAATTATGCGAAGCTGAGGATTGTGGAGTAAACAGCCAGGGAAAAGGGGGAAGAGAGGAGGGAGAAGTGAGAAGGGACGAGGGACAGGGGACAAGGGATAAGGTCTTAGAGTAGTAAACATTTTAGATATAATTTAAATTATTTTCAAAGATTTCATATGAAACAGGTATTTCAATTTTTGTTCTTATTGTTTATCGTTGTATCAAGTCATGCCCAGGTTGTATTGCCTGAAAGAGAGCAGGCGCGGGTGATTGATGAGATATTGGAAGAACGGTTTAATACAGTTGTTCCTGCATTGATGGAGAGAACCGGCATTGATATGTGGATCATTATTTCACGTGAGTACAATGAAGATCCACTTTTGAAAACTATGTTGCCAGCAACTTGGCTGTCTGCAAGAAGAACAACGATGATTGTTTTTTATCAGGATGTCAAAAAGAAATCTTTAGAAAAATTAGCCATTGCACGTTATAATGTTGGTGAGTCGATCAAAGCATCATGGGATATGAAAAAATTTCCTGATCAGTGGGATGCGCTTGTTGATATCATCGCAACAAGAAATCCACAGAAAATCGGTTTGAATATTTCAGAAAACTTTGCACATGCTGATGGGTTGGATCATACACATTATGATATGTTGATGAAAAAACTTCCAGCTGCATTCAAATCAAAAGTGGTAAGTGCAGAACCATTGGCAGTGGGATGGATGGAAACAAGAACTGAAAAAGAAATGCAGATCTATCCCAAATTGGTTGCCATCACGCATGATATTATTCAAGAAGGATTTTCAAGCAAAGTCGTAACACCTGGTGTAACCACTACAGATGATTTGGTATGGTGGTTCAGACAAAAACTTACTTCATTGGGGTTGAGCACTTGGTTTCATCCATCAGTGGCCATTCAAAGAAGTGATTCAACCAGCTTTGAGCATTTGAGAAGTTTTTCCAATCGTCCTAAAGATGATGTTGTTCAACCTGGTGATTTATTGCATGTAGATTTTGGAATAACTTATTTAAGATTGAATACAGATTGTCAGCAGCATGCCTATGTATTAAAGCCTGGTGAAACTGATGCACCCGCATCCATCAAAAAAGCATTTTCAAATAGCAATAGATTACAAGATATTCTTACTTCCAATTTTAAAACTGGGAGAACTGGTAATGAAATTTTGTTGGCTTCCCTTCAGCAGGCAAAATCAGAAGGCATCAATCCAAGTATCTACACCCATCCATTGGGATTCAATGGACATGCAGCGGGTCCGACCATTGGTATGTGGGATATGCAACAGGGTGTTCCAGGCAGCGGGGACTATAAATTATATCCAAAAACTGCTTATTCGATTGAGTTGAATTCGGGCACATTTATTCCTGAATGGAAGAAGGAAATCCGGATTATGCTGGAGGAAGATGGCTATTTTGATGGTTCTGGCTTCCGTTATATCGGGGGACGTCAACAAAACCTGCATATCATCAAATACTAAGGTACTGTAAAAAAAATACTACTATGCATTACATAGTATTATAAATATCCCTATCTTTGTCCTGTTGATCGATCATTTTCGGTCAGAAAACAGGATATGAATATTGAGAATACACAGAGTCAGATGAAGAAGGGGGTGCTGGAATTCTGCATCCTATCTATCATTCGCAGGGGGGAAGC
>CAYFLQ010000200.1:0-3558 GCA_964344065.1 uncultured Sphingobacterium sp.
TTACAGAAGCATTTTACCTGAATAAAATTGGGCGTGACAATAAACTACTTGAGCGTTCAACACATATTCATTCTATGACTTTTTTACTGATCAGCTTTCTAATCCCTTTCAACATAACAATATTCACATTATTGATCAATGCATTGTTACTGATTGCTTTTGACACATTTGTAAAAATGTATAAAAAAACCAACCCATTCAATAACATTATCTTGGCTGGATTTATGATCGCCATCCTATCATCCATCACAAACAATTATCTGATTTTTTACGGTTGGGTTACCGTAGCCTTGCTCATCATTCGACCAACCTCTTTGAGAGAATGGACGGTGTTGAATATTGGCTTTTTGTTGCCCTATTATTTTCTCATCAGTCTGTTATATCTATTTGATCATCTCACCTTAGCTGCCATTATACAGTTCAAATCACCCCTCATGAGCCTTCCAGAGCTCTCACCATTTGTGGGTGCAAAATTGATCACGCTGATTGTATTGCCAATCATTGGCCTTATGATTGGCTCGAGTCAAATCAATAAAATGGTTCTTCAAAACAGGAAGGCATACATTGTGATTTTTGCCTTGTTGCTTGCCTCAATCTTGGTCAATGTCATGAACCTGCAACAACTGAGCGAATACTCCTTCCTACTTATCCTTCCCATTACTATCCTATTTGCACCATTTTTTCAGTCATTCAAGAAAGATTTTATCCCCAACCTGGTACTACTTGTACTCATTGTAATGTCATACTTACGTTAAAACTGTAAATACAAAAAGACCCTATAGAGAAAGACATTAATTTTGTATAAATATCTCACTACATGAAATTTGGTGTTATCGTCTTCCCAGGCTCCAATTGTGATCAAGATATGATTGGTGCATTAAGGAATGATCTTCAACAGGAAGTGATTGAACTTTGGCACAAAGACAATGATCTTAGTATGTTTTCTGAGGATGATTGCATTGTATTACCGGGTGGATTTTCATACGGTGATTATTTGCGCTGTGGAGCAATTGCAAGATTTAGCCCGATGATGCAAGAAACCATCAAATTTGCACAGAGAGGAGGAAAAGTATTTGGGGTATGCAATGGTTTTCAAATTCTTTGCGAAGCTGGATTGCTACCAGGAGTACTTCTTAAAAATGCACATCAACAATTTGTTTGTAAAAACGTACATATCATTGGGGCAGAAAAGCAAGCGTTAAAAATTCCAATCGCACATGGAGAAGGAAGATTCCATGCGGACGAAAAAACGCTCCAATCACTTGAAGAAAATAATCAGATTATTTATAGATACTGTAATGAATTCGGAGAAGTAAATGAAGCCAGCAACCCCAATGGTACATTAAAAAATATTGCAGGAATCTGCAACATAGAAAGAAATGTGTTCGGTATGATGCCACACCCAGAAAGAGCTTGCTCTGATAAACTTGCTAACCAAGATGGTAAAAAAGTATTCAATACTCTCTTTCTTCAATCCGTTTATTCCACCAATTTAGTGTAAGATTATGCGTATTTTATTTTTATCATTTTTTATCGCGTTTGCGTTCACAGCATCTGCACAAATGGGTTCTGCAAAGCAAGTTAACTGGACATACAGTTCAAAAAAAATTGCTGAAAAAACATATGAAATTCAAATAACTGCAAACATCAACAGCAACTATCATTTGTACGCCATCAAAGCAGGAATTGAAGGCCCCTTGTCGACCACTTTTACATTTACACCTAACCCATTGCTTAGCCTTGTTGGAACCCCTGTTGAAAAAGGAAAACGAATCACCAAGTTCGAATCTGCATGGGGAGGCAATGTGAACTTCTTTGAAAAAACAGTAACATTCGTGCAAAAAATCAAGACCAAAACCAATGCAAAAACGAATGTAAATGGAAAAGTTGAATTCATGGTATGTAACGACGACTTGTGTCTTCCTCCCGCTGAAGTGACCTTCAAAATACCAGTTGGCGGATAAAATTTTCCAGCATGCGATTCAAAATCATTTCCGTTGCTATTGCTGCCCTGTTTTTTTTAAAATCATTGGCGCAGGATAACGCCTCGCCTATTGTATGGAAAGCGAGTGCAGCAAAAATTGAAAACAATAAATACAATATCCAATTATCAGCAAGCAACCCAAATGGATGGGAATTATATGCGCCAAATATTCAATTTGAAGGTATAGCCTCTGCCGAAATTGTTTTACCTGATTCCTCTGTCAAAATCATCTCTCCGTTACAATCAAATACAAAAGGCACTACCATACCAAGCAACGTTTTTCAAGGTTCAAGTTTTGAGGTTTTCAAAAAAGATGCAGTGTGGTCTGTTGGAATTGAATTTACCAAAACAATCCCCGCAACCATCCAACTGCAACTGAATTATACATATGGGAAAAATGACGAATTTTTTCCAGGTGAATCAACCATGTTGAAGGTTGAATTTGAAGGAGGAACCACAACCCATTCCAGCCTTAAAATTGAGCAATTAGATATCAACAAACCCATCGCTGCCTGCGAAACAAATCCATCAAAAGAAAAAGAATCAACAGGATTATTGAAAATATTTTTCCTAGGATTTATAGGAGGATTGTTTGCGCTGCTCACTCCATGTGTGTTTCCAATGGTGCCACTAACAGTATCATTCTTTACCAAACACAGCAACAATAAAAAGAAAGGAAAACAACTGGCCATCATGTATGGGGCATTTATTTTTCTAATTTATATCTCTTTTAGCCTTCCTTTTCATTTGGCAGGCAATATCAATCCCTCGGTTTACAATGATATTTCTACCAATGTATATTTAAATACAGCATTCTTTTTCATTTTCATCGTATTCGCATTTTCCTTTTTTGGATTTTATGAAATAACGCTACCTGGTGGACTTGCCAATTCAACCAATGCAAAACAAGGATCTGATGCTATGGGTGTTTTTTTCATGGCACTTACACTCACCATCGTTTCTTTCTCCTGTACAGGTCCAATTCTGGGAACATTATTAGTAGGAACAGCCACAGCAGGCGCATGGCCCTTGACAGCTGGCTTGGCTGGATTTGGTGTTGCGCTAGGACTTCCATTTGCACTCTTTGCCTTGTTTCCGCAATGGCTGAATTCATTGCCTAAAAGTGGCGGATGGTTGAACACTGTAAAAGTTGTACTAGGATTTATTGAACTCGCACTTGCATTGAAGTTTATTTCCAATGCCGACCTGGTCGCACACTGGTCAATCATCAAAAGAGAGGTATTTTTCGGCATTTGGATCATCATCTTTTTTGGACTCTTCCTTTATCTAATGGGTTGGATCACCTTTCCACACGATACAAAAGGAGGAAAGATCTCCATAGGTAGAAAAGGATTAGCCATCATGGTGCTATGCTTCATGCTTTACTTAACCCCGGGTGTGACCAATACTCCTTATGCGAATATTTCTCTGATCAGTGGGTTTCCACCACCAGTATGTTATAGCATTTACAAAGATCCCATCAATTGTGACGCACCTTTGAAAGACTATGATCAAGCGTTGAAACAGGCAAAAGAAAAAAACAAACCCATCTTGATTGATTTTACGGGTTGGGC
>CAYFLQ010000201.1:0-3550 GCA_964344065.1 uncultured Sphingobacterium sp.
CTGTATATGCTTTTATTCTAGTGGTAAATTTTAATTTCTCTTTTTTTGCAATATTATTTTCGGATGCATATCGAATCAAATTTTTGGGTCTTTCAAGATGTACCATAATTTCATCGCAGGCATCAATACAGGCAGTACAGTTTACGCACTCTAATTGAGTGCCGTTTCTGATGTCAATGCCTGTTGGACAAACACGTACACAAGCTTTACAATCAATACAATCCCCTGCAGCATTGGTTTCTGTTCTTTTACCCCTGGGTTCACCACGGAGATAATCGTATGCAACAACAATAGAGTTTTTGTCGAGTAAAACGCCTTGCAGTCTCCCATATGGACAAACTACAATGCATACTTGCTCTCTGAACCAGTAGTAGACAAAAAAGAAAACGGTACTGAAAGCAATCAACGAAAAAAATGTGCCCGCATGAGCTCCAATTCCTTCATGAACATATCTGAGTACTTCATCCATGCTGATCAAGTATGCCATGAAATAGTTTGCAATAATGAATGAAATCAAATAAAATACTATAATTTTTGTAACACGCTTCCTTATCTTAAACGCATTCCATTCCATTGATTTCAACTGTTGTTGTTTTGTGAAATCACCTTCAATCCAATACTCAACTTTTCTAAATACCATTTCCATAAAGATGGTTTGTGGACAAGCCCATCCACAAAATATACGTCCGAATGTAACCGTAAAAACTATGATGAACACAATGAATGTGAGCATTCCTAATGCAAAAATGAAAAAATCCTGCGGACCAAAAATTTGACCAAAGAGAATAAACTTTCTCTTCAATACATTCAGCATGATGAATGGCTCACCATTTATTTTTATCCACGGCAATGAAAAAAAGATAATAAGATATAAAATGGAGGCGAGGGTTCTCTTGTTGTAAAGAGTACCCTTTGGTTTCTTCGGAAAGATGTACTTTCTTTTTCCTTTTTGATCAATGGTCGCAATAGAATCCCTGAATGCCTGGTCGATCACCTGATCTTTTTCATTTGCATTGATCATATCCTATTATCATTTAACGCTTGCCTTTATTGATGAGGTATCTACAGTTGATGATAACTCATCTTGCATTACATCACCTTGCGGGGCTTTAGGGTTTGCAGTTTTTGAACCTTTGATAGATTGGACAAAACTTGCGAGGTTTCTCATTTGAATAGGACTGTACATGCTTTGCCAAGATTGCATTCCTTTCTCAGCGTATCCAATCTTAATAGTTTTGTAAATATCTGCAAGCTTTCCACCATGAATCCAATAATTATCAGTAAGATTTGGACCAATCCCACCACCACCATCAGCAGCATGACAGGCAATGCATGATTGTGTAAACAGTGCTTTGCCTGCTGCGATGCCATCAGCATCGGCTACAGTTAAATTGTTTTCATCAATCACATCTTTTGTTCTTGCTTTGTATTGTTCTTCTATACGCTGACCTTCAGCAACTTCAAGAGCGTATTCCTGCTCAGGTGTTGGTCCTGTTTCCCATACATGGAAATTGAATAAGTAAATGATTCCAATTACGATGGTGATATAGAAACCATATTTCCACCAAGGCGGCAATGCATTGTCAAGTTCTTTGATGCCATCATAATCATGATCCAATAGAACATCGGCTTCTTTTTCGATGTCCACTGCCTTGGTCATCCAGTTTTTATCAAATTGCTTCCACCATTGTAATAACTTACTGGGTGCATCAACTTTTGACAGTGCTTTATCTGATTCACCTGAAAGATCTCTGAAAAGTCTGCGAATCATGATGGAGAAATAAACAATCACAACCAGTTCAAGAAAAATGACCGCAAGCAATGAATAGAATCCGAAGAAGCTCATACCACCATAATTGCCATCCTTGCTTAAGCCTGTAACAATGTAGCTATCCTGTGCACTTGCTACGGAAGACAACAATGACATCCCAATGAAGATTGTTAATGTTTTAATGCTTCCTTCCTCTCTTCTTTTTTTCAATATTGATTTTGAAAGGGTGATCATCACCTGACTCAATAACCAAATTACTCCTACCAATACGATGGATGTAATGATCATGGTAAGTTCTAATAAATTGGTATCATCTTTTGGTGTTGTAGCAGCGCCTTCTTGCGCAAATACTTCTCCTGCTGATAACAGCCATGCTACAAAAGCTGTTTTTAAGAATAAGGATGAATATTTTTTAATTGACATATGCTTGTATTTGAAAGTTATTGGTCGAGTGGAAGTTTTTTCATTTCATCAATGCCTGACTTGCTCATTTTGAATGCATAAATCAATACCAAAATGAAGAAAATGATAAAGATGAATTGTGCTACTACAGGATAGATTGAAATCCCTTCAATGTTTTCTGCATATTGTTTGATGAATTTGAACATGGGCCTAGTTTTTTGCAGTTTTGAATTTTTCGATATCAGCACCCAGGCGTTGCATGTATGCAATTACAGCGATGATCTCTTTGTTGGGTGGAGTTTGAATACCATCTTGCTTTAGGTTTTCAGTAATCTTTTTTGCCTGTTCCATCAAATCAGCATTGGCTCTTGTTTCATATCCTTTTTCATATGGAACGCCTAACTTTTGCATGGCGATGATTTTGCTTGCAGTAGTGGATGTATCTAGCTCATGGTCTAAGAGGAATGAGTAGGATGGCATGATGGAACCTGTTGAAATCGCTCCAGGGTCATCGAAGTGGTTGTAGTGCCAGCTGTTTGATTTTTTATTATTGCCAATTCCTTCTCTTGCCAAATCTGGACCAGATCTTTTGGATCCCCATTGAAATGGGTGGTCATATACAAACTCACCCGCTTTTGAATATTCACCATACCGAGCAGTTTCTGATCTGAATGGCCTCACCATTTGTGAGTGACAGGTATAACATCCTTCCCTCACATAAATATCTCTTCCTTGTAATTCAAGTGGAGTATAGGGTTGTACACTTGATATGGTTGGAATATTTGATTTTACCAGGAATGTTGGAATGAGTTCAATCACACCACCTATCAATATCACAATCAATGTCAATACAAGAAATGGTACTGGCTTTCTTTCAATTGGCCTGTGCCAGTGTTCACTTCCATGGGATGCATAACTTCCTTCGAGTGCAGGTGCTTCTGCTTCATCATCTACCACACTTCCTTTTCTCACAGTTGCAATTAAATTATATACCATCAGCAATGCTCCAATGAAGAACAATGTTCCACCAAATGCTCTCATTGCATAGAAAGGTTTCATTTGTGTTACTGTTTCAAGGAATGGATATTTCAAATTCCCTGCATCAGTAAATTCCTTCCACATCAAACTTTGTTTGAAACCTGCCCAATACATAGGAACTGCATAGAATAAAATTCCAAGTGTTGCTATCCAGAAGTGTGCATTGGCCAATTGTTTGGAATGCAATTCTGTTTTGTATAACCTTGGCACCAACCAATAAAGAATACCGAATGTCAACATGCCATTCCATCCCAAGCCTCCAATGTGTACGTGTGCAATGATCCAATCAGTGAAGTGTGCAATGGCATTTACATTTTTTAATGAAAGCATTGGACCTTC
>CAYFLQ010000202.1:0-3542 GCA_964344065.1 uncultured Sphingobacterium sp.
CGATAAATCGGGACAGGAGGGGAGTTATAAAAAACGAATCTTTTTTTGTTGAAAACTCGTGCATAACCCCACCTCTTCAAACATTATATTTGTTGCTTGACTAAAAAATGAGACAGTGAGACTAAAGAGTTTAGAAATCAAGGGGTTCAAGAGCTTTGCAGACAAGACAGTTGTCAATTTTGACGAGGGAATTACGGGTATTATCGGTCCTAATGGATGCGGTAAAAGTAATATTGTGGATTCCATCCGCTGGGTGATCGGTGAACATAAAATCAGCAACCTGAGAAGTGAAAATTTAGAGAGCTTGGTATTTAATGGATCTAAGAACAGGGGACCAAGTGGACTTGCTGAAGTGAGCCTTACTTTTGAGAATACCAAGAACCTGCTTCCAACTGAATTCAATACGGTTACCATCACAAGAAAATTTTATAAGAGCGGCGAGAGTGAATATCGTTTGAATGATGTTCAATGTCGTTTGAAAGACATCCATAATCTATTTCTTGATACCGGTGTGAGCACTGACAGTTATGCGATCATGGAATTGGGTATGGTGGATGACATCATCAAGGACAAAGACAATAGCCGTCGCAAGATGCTTGAACAAGCTGCGGGTATCAGCATTTATAAAACAAGAAAGAAAGAAGCGAAATTAAAATTGGATGCAACTGAACAAGATCTTGCACGTATTGAAGATTTATTGTTCGAAATCAACAACCAATTAAAATCTCTGGAGAGTCAGGCTAAAAAAGCAGAAAAATATCTTGAGATCAAGAAAGAGTATAAAATCAAGTCAATCGAGCTTGCGAAAGCCGCGTTGGAAGGATTTAATATTCAATACAAAGAGCTTACTGAACAACAACAGCAGGAGACAGACAAGCGATTTGAGCTTGAAGCTAAAATAAGTACAGAAGAAGCTGATCTCGAAAAGCAAAAAGTAAATTTCATTGAGCAGGAAAAAGCATTGCAGCAAATGCAGGCAACCTTCAATGAATTGGTGAATACCATCCGCAGTAAAGAAAATGAAAAAAATCTTGCTCAACAGCGTCTTCAATATTTGAAAGAGAAAGAATCGACGTTGAATGAGTTTCTTTCAAAAGCAGGTGGACAATCATCAGGATTGGAAGAAAGCATTCGTTTTTCTGAAACTCAGATTGCAGAAGAGGAAGTAAAATTAGCAGGCTTGCAGGATGAGCTCAATAAGCTTCAATTACAGGTAGAAGAGAGCAGAAGAAATTTTGATGAGAAGCGAGCAATGGTGGATGAGTTGAGATCAAAAAATCAGCAGCTTCAAAGAAGTCAGTTTGAAGCTGAAAAGAATGTAGCGATCAAGGATACCTCGATGATGAATATTGAAAAATCTATTCATCTCATCAATGAAGAGCAAACGCATCGTACATCACAACTTGCTGAATTGACTGATCAAAAAAATCAGAACGCTCAAGCGTTGGATGAAGCGAAGGGTCGTTTGGGTTCACTTCAAACACAGCATGAAGAGGTAAAACAACAGATTCTAGATACGCAATCTAATCTTGAGCAATTGCGCACACATCTTGCTGATGAGAGCCGTAAGCTCGATTCCAAAAAGAATGAGCATGCGTTGTTGAAGAGCTTGATTGATTCCATGGAGGGATATCCTGAGAGTGTTAAGTTTCTGCACAACAATGAAGGATGGAATCACACATCTCCCATCTTGTCTGATATCATTTATGTTAAGCAAGAGTATCGTGCAGCGGTAGAAAATGTATTGGAGTCCTATCTCAATTATTATGTTGTCAATGATTTAAAAGAAGGCTTGCAGGCTGTTCATTTGTTGGGAGATAATAAAAAAGGGAAGGCCAATTTCTTCTTGCTTGATAAGTTGAATGCAGAGTTGGGTAATCAGCAGATGAATCCACATTCAATACCTGGAACCATTGCTGCTACGGATGTTGTGGAATATGATGCGAAGTATACCAACCTTGTTAAATATTTGTTGGGCAATGTTTTGATTGCTGAAGATGAATCAGCACTTGAAAATGCCAATGGTTCAATTATTCTTGAGCGTCACGGTAAATATGTTAAAGGAAAGTATTCTTTAACTGGAGGAAGTGTTGGATTGTTTGAGGGAAATAAAATCGGACGTGTAAAGAATTTAGAAAAACTTGAAAAAGAAATTGCTGATCAAGAGGTAGTGGTTGATGCGTTGAAGAAAGATATTCAGTCTAGGCATAATCAAGTATTGGAATTCAACAATCAATTGCAGGAAAAAACAATTGCTGAAGCACAACTTCGCATTCAGGAATTGGGCAATGCCTCTTTTGCTATTCAAAATAAAATTGAATCTATTCATGTTGCGGATCAAAATTCAAGCAGACGTTTGGCTGAGCTTGAGCAACAATTGAATGATAGCAAGAGTGGGATAGCATCAGAGCGTGAGGCATTGGAGCGATTCAATGAGGAGTTGAAGACGATGACAGAAAAAATTGGACACATTGAAACGGATTATGCTTCAGCCGAGACAGCATACAATGCGATCAATGCAACCTACAATGAATCAAATATTCAGTTGGCGAAGCAACAAAGTAAATTGTCGAGTGTAAAACAAGAAGCTACTTTCAAGCAAAACCAATTACAGGAATTAAAGACTCAGATCGATAGCAGCAGTGTTCAGTTGTCTGAGGCAACAGGTAATATCACTGAAACCAATGATAGTTTAGGCTTGATTGAGCAAGAGTTGTTGGTGCTGTATCGTCGCAAAGAAGAAGATGGTCGTCAGTTGAATGATGCAGATCAGGCATATTACAATACAAGAAATTCATTGAATGAGCGTGAGAGTGAATTGAGACATCGTGTGAAGGAAAAAGAACAGATTGATCAGTTGTTAAATATGATCAAAGACAAAATCAATGAATTGCGTCTTCAACTTGCAGGTATCAAAGAAAGATTGAGTGTGGAATTCAATGTTGATATTGATCAAATATTGGATGAGCCACGTGAAACAGAAGAAGCATTGGAGGATTTGCAGGCGGAATGTGATAGAATGAGAAAGCGTCTCGAGAATATTGGCGAAGTGAACCCAACTGCTGTGGAAGCATTTGTGGAGATGAAGAAGCGTTATGAGTTTATTGTTGAGCAGAAGAATGACTTGGTGAGTGCAAAAGATACATTGATGCAAACCATTCAAGAAGTTGAGGCAACTGCCAATCAGAAATTCCTTTCAACGTTTAACCAAGTGCGTGAAAACTTCCAGCGCGTGTTCAAAGCCTTATTTACAGAAGATGACACTGCGGATATGATTTTGGAAAATCCAGATGATCTCGCAGAGACTGGAATTGATATCGTTGCAAAACCTAAGGGCAAGCGTCCAACTTCTATTACCCAGCTCAGTGGTGGTGAGAAAACACTGACAGCAACTGCATTGTTGTTTGCGATCTATTTGATCAAGCCAGCTCCATTCTGTATCCTTGATGAGGTGGATGCGCCGCTTGATGATGCGAACGTTGGCAAGTTCACCAATATGATTCGTCAGTTCAGCAAAGAATCACAATTCATCATGGTAACGC
>CAYFLQ010000203.1:0-3535 GCA_964344065.1 uncultured Sphingobacterium sp.
GATGATTTGCATGATCTGCTCAATATTGCCAGAAGCTTCTTTGGTAGCGACTATGTTTTTACATTCTCTTGCTATTCGAAGGGTAGTTGCAACATTTACATTCATGCCTGTTCTTCCTGGAACATTGTACATGATAACGGGAAGGGGGGCATTGTCATTGATGGCTTTGTAATGCTGAAACAGACCTTCGTTGTTGGGTTTGTTGTAATAGGGGCTAACGGATAAGATTGCACTGTAACCGGTAAGATCAAATTCATTCATGCTCTTTACCACCGATCTGGTATCGTTTCCTCCAATACCTGCAACCAACGAGATTCTTCCTTTATTAAATTGATTTACAAGCGAATATACTTGTTGTCTCTCTTCCTTGTTGAGGGTTGGATTTTCCCCTGTTGTACCCAAAGCGACGATATAATCTACACCTCCTTGCACCATATGGTTGACAAGTTTCTCCAAGGATGCTACATCGATATCACCATTTTCTAAAAAGGGGGTAACGATCGCAACTCCAGTACCTGCTAGTGGGTTTTTGTTCTTCATGATTTATGATTGGCTGGCAGAGGCTTCTTCCCATCTGCCCATTCTTGCAAATTTTTCTATCCTTTCATCAATGCGTTGATCTGCATCGATTTTCTTGAGTTCTTCAATGGATTTTATCAATTGATCTTTCACCATGGCAGCGGCTTGATCATGATTCCAATGTGCACCACCCAATGGCTCAGGGATTACTCCATCCACCAATTCAAATTTGAGCATGTGATCTGAAGTGAGTTTGAGTTCTTCAGCAGCTTTCTCTTTGTGATCCCAACTTCTCCATAGAATAGAGCTGCAGCTTTCTGGAGAGATAACGGTATACCATGTATTCTCCATCATGAAAACTTTATCGCCTACTCCGATTCCCATGGCACCACCACTTGCACCTTCACCAATGATCACACAAACAACTGGAACTTTCAAGCGAAGCATTTCATATATATTTCTGGCAATTGCTTCTCCTTGCCCACGTTCCTCTGCTTCTATTCCTGGGAATGCACCTGGTGTATCAACCAAGGTAACAATCGGCTTATTGAATTTTTCAGCGAGCTTCATCAAGCGGAGTGCTTTTCTGTATCCCTCTGGGTTGGCCATTCCAAAGTTTCTGAGTTGTCTGGTTTTGGTATTGGTTCCTTTTTGTTGACCAAGAATCATAACGGTTTGACCATCGATTTTTCCAAATCCTCCGACAATCGCTTTGTCGTCTTTGAAATTTCTGTCGCCATGCATTTCTACAAAATCAGTACAAATTCTTTCTATGTAAGAAAGGGTATATGGTCTATCTGGATGTCTACTCAATTGAACTTTTTGCCAGCTGGTAAGTCCCTTGGTTATCTCTTGTTTTTTTTCAAGGATTTTTTCTTCTAATTGTTGGATGGAAGTACTGAGATCTACTTTATTTTTTTCAGCAGTTGCTTTGAGTTGATCAATCTGATCATATAGATCTTTGATGGGCTTTTCGAAATCCAAATATTGTCTAGCGCTGCTTTCTGCCATAGTTTTGGTTTGGTTTCAGGGCTGTAAAGGTAAAGAATAAAATAGAAATGAATTGATCCGTTAAGCCATTGAAATTCAATTTGATATATCTTGTTGAACATTCTCATCAACTTTCAATAGTTTAGTTTTATGATTGGGATCGTTGTACAGTTGTTGATCACCTTTTTATTGCTACATTTTTTTAATCAGGGTAAGCTGGATGTGTTGGGTATGTATCCCACTAAAAAACGCATCGGTCAGGCATTGGTTTTCATGCTGTTTTCAATGATGGCATGTTCAATAGGATTTATTTTTCGGATGGGATTTGCAAAGGAAACCTGGGAGATGAATCCGGCGTTCACGATGAACTTGTTAGCGGATGGCATTTGGTGGAATGTGAAATCTGTATTGTTTGAAGAATTCATTTTTCGAGGTGCCCTGTTGTTTTTGTTCATCAAATGGGTTGGTAAAAATTATGCTTTGCTGATTTCTTCTGTTGCATTTGGGATCTACCACTGGTTCAGTTTTGAGATACTAGGAAACTATTGGATGATGTTACAGGTTTTTTTAGTGACAGGACTTGTCGGATTGGTATATGCATGGGGTTTTATAAAATCTCAAAGCATGTATCCAGCCATTGCCATGCATTTCGGATGGAATTTTACACAAGATTTTCTTTTTTCAAGTGGACCGATCGGGAAGGGACTGTGGATACAATTGTTGCCCAGTCCTACAATCACAGTAAGCTACTTCGTCTATTTTCTGATCGTATTTGCCCCCATGTTGGTATTTCTTGTGGTCAATCCACTATTGCTCCAGGCATTCAACAAAAAAGTCCACTGAAAACTCAGCGGACTTTTTGCGGACCGGACGGGACTCGAACCCGCGACCTCCGCCGTGACAGGGCGGCATTCTAACCAACTGAACTACCGATCCTTTCAATTGGGATGCAAATGTATAAATTTCCTTTCAATTCAGAAAATCATCTGTTTTATAAATCCAGGCCCAACTCTCGTTCAATTTCTTCCATTTGAACAATGTCCCAGGCCTCAGAAGCGGTAGGAGTTACCTGAAATTGATCAAAATCATTGTCAATGTTCAATTGTTTCTTCAATTCTTCTGATAATTCGCATACTACAAATGATTTTTGTCTTTCAACCTGTAGATGGTGAATGTTTTCCAATTCCTTTTTGAAGCTTGGGTCTATCTTCTCTACTTCTTTGAAGCTGATGACCAGACTTTTTAAATCCACTTCTTGTTTTTCTTGTATCAAATCATTTAGCACTGCTGCCATATTAGCAGTTAATTCTTTTTCGTCAATTGTTATGACATGAAATACTTCTCTGGTATCAATTTTGACCTTCATTGGTGTACCGTTTTTCAGCTGTTAAACATTGCAAAGATACCAATTTGTTTAAGTTGGGTTAATGTTGACAATTAAGCGATTCCACATGATTTGGGATCCGTTGAATATGAGAATTATTCGGTATTATTGTAAGGAGCTAACAAACAAAAAGTATGGACAATAATTTTTCGGCACAGGTAAAGGAAATCATTTCCTACAGTAGAGAGGAGGCGTTGAGGCTGGGGAATGATTTTATCGGAACGGAGCATCTTTTGTTAGGAGTCATTCGAGAGGGAGAAAATACTGCATTGAAAGTGTTGCAAAACTTAAATGTGGATTTATATGAATTGAGAAAAGAAGTGGAAATGGCAGTGAAAGACAAGTCTGGTAAAAATATTCAGAACATCAACAGTCTTCCACTCACCCGTCAAGCAGAAAAAGTAATTCGTGTAACCGTTCTGGAAGCAAAGGCTTTGAAGAGTCCAATGGTTGAAACAGAACACCTCTTGCTCTCGATTCTAAAAAACAAAGAAAACATTGCTACTCAAATACTCAATCAATTTGATGTTGATTATGATATGTTCAGAAATGAACTGGGTGTAGTGAGAAGCAATGATGTGAAAAGTGAATTTTCCGATGAGCCCGAAGAAGAATTTGAGGATGAGAAAAAAGGGTCTCAAG
>CAYFLQ010000204.1:0-1598 GCA_964344065.1 uncultured Sphingobacterium sp.
GTATTTGTGATGGAAACATGGAAGAAGGAAGTTTAAGATGCGATGCAAATATATCGGTGCGTCCAACAGGATCCAGTAAGCTGGGCACAAGGGTTGAAGTAAAGAACCTGAATTCAATCAAACACCTACGACATGCTGTTGAGATTGAAGTTGAAAGACTCTCCGCACTTATTGATAGTGGCGAGACCATTGTTCAAGAAACCAGGGGCTATGATGCAGATGCTGGGAGTACTTTTTCAATCCGTACAAAAGAAGATGCGGAAGATTACCGCTATTTTCCTGAACCAGACCTTGCTCCATTCAAATTTACACAGGCATTTATACAAGATATAAAAAAGAGCTTACCACTTTTACCAGACGAATGTTACAAAAAGTTTGTTGAACTGTATGAACTCTCCACATATGATGCTGAACAGTTGACAGAAGACAGGTCATTGAATGATTTATTCGACAACATTGCAAGGGCTACCTCGCATAAAAAACAACTTGCAAACATTTTACTTGGACCTGTGCGTTCATATTTGAATACTGAGGGAAAGGGATGGGAGAGTATCCGAATTTCTATTGAACATTGGAGTACTTTGCTTTCATTGATTGGAGAAGGGCAACTCAATTTTTCTCAGGCTGCACAAAAGGTATTGCCGGTAATGCTTGCAGATCCATCCATGCATCCTATGGAAATTGTCAAGAAAATGGATCTTATCCAAGATGCTGGAGAGGATCAAATTCAGGATTGGGTGAAACAGGTAATTTCCTCCATGCCAGATAAAGTAACTGAGTATAAAAAAGGTAAAAAAGGATTGATTGGATTGTTTGTAGGTGAAGTGAAGAAAATTTCAAAAGGCAAAGCTGATCCTAAACTAACCACACAATTATTGGAAAGTATATTAAACGAAAAATAATACAATGAAAAAAATCATCCTGCCTATCATGGCTGTTTCGATGTTTGTATGGCAGTCTTGTAAACAAACATCCAACAACCTCATGGTGAATCTTCAGGTATCAAATAATCCTCAGACACAATATGCATATCTTGATTTAATTGAATTGGATGCCAATCCCATTACCATGGATTCTGTCAAGGTAACTGGAAGTAGCATGAATGTTCATTTAAAGGGTGGGGCACTTAATCAGGAAGCACTGTATAGAATTCGTTTTGAAAAAGATCAATATTTCTTGATTCTGGTAGGAGATCAAACTGATGTTAATATTGAATTTGATTGGAAAAAACCTGATGAGTACATCACCAATTCAGCAGGTTCTAATTCATTTAAAAGTTTGCTTGCTGGTTTCAACAATCACTTGCAAGAGATGGATGAACTAAAAAATCAAATTCAACTGAAAGGTGAAGTAATGGACAGTGCCCGAGTAGTATTGGAACAAACTTTCAGAAACAAGGCTGCGCTCACTGGGAACTATTTATTGAAGTATGCTGATACCACAAAAGCTGCGGCAGTTGCGGTCTATGCGCTGGGTATTTCAAAAAATTTAGTTACAGCAGATCAATTATCTCCAGTCTTGAAAAATATTTCTAAACGATTCCCTGATTTACCCAAAATCAAAAAAAGAAAGCCTGACGGATCGTGAGACTGCGATGC
>CAYFLQ010000204.1:1608-3534 GCA_964344065.1 uncultured Sphingobacterium sp.
AATCAAAAAAATTGCGGATGCTTTTCAAAAACAAATGGATGCACCTGTTGTGGGTGATTTGATTGGAAAGCAGGCTCCAGATTTTTCGCTGTCATCTCCAGATGGCAAACTCATTTCTTTGTCTTCATTGAAAGGGAAATATGTATTGGTAGATTTCTGGGCAAGTTGGTGCAAGCCTTGCAGAATGGAAAATCCCAATGTAGTAGCTGCTTATCAACAATTCAAGGATAAAAATTTCACTATTCTTGGTGTTTCATTAGATAAAACAAAAGAGGAATGGGTCAAGGCTATTTCTGAGGATCAGTTAACATGGAACCACGTAAGTGATTTAAAATTTTGGGATAGTCAGGTAGTCCCTTTGTACGGTATTGAGGGTATTCCATTCAATGTATTGGTTGATCCTGATGGTAAAATCATAGCAACAGAATTAAGGGGACCTGCGCTCTCTCAAAAACTTGCAGAAGTACTTAAATAAAAAAAGCCGCACATTGTGCGGCTTTTTTGTAGAAAAATTTATCGAGATTAATAGCCTGTAACCTGTGTGATTTGTCCAGCACTATTGATGATTTCTCTTTGAGGAGTTGGATAGATTGCACGGAATGCATTCGCTCCAGAAAATCCAGTGAATGTAGATGCGAGCCTGTTGGTTCTTTTATAATCAAAGAACGCATGTCCCTCGTGTGCGAATTCATAATATCTGTCTTCGTACACTTGCTTCAAGATATCTGCTGAGGTAGCTGCAGTAGAAGCAGCAAGACCTGCTCTAGCACGAATCACATTCAAATCAGCCAAAGCACCAGTCAAATCTGGAGCAGCTTTCTTTGCTTTTGCTTCTGCACGGTTCAAGTACAATTCAGCAAGGCGAATGATGATTACGTTGTCTGTTCCGTTGATTCTTGAATACTTACCAGTCTTGTTGCTACCACTCAATACTTTCACGTTGGTCGCTTTTCTCAAATCAGTTGCAGATTGAGCCGCAAGTGTAGTACTTGAACCAATTTCATTTCTGCCGCCCAATCCAGTTGGGAAATAGTAGAAGGCAATAGAGTTGGTATTGTTGATATCGTATTGCAATTCAAAGATGCTTTCAGGCTTTGTATTTTGTGTTGACCAGAGTGCATCATACGTTGCTGAAAGTCCAGTTCCAGCTCCCTTTAGTGCATTGATAACTTCAGTTGACAACGTTTCAGCAGTTGCCCAGTCTTCTTTGTAAAGTGCAGCACGTGCTTTCAATGCTTTTGCAGCATTCACTGAAGCTCTTCCTGAAACATTTGCAGTAAGATTTGCAATAGCATAGTCCAAATCTTCATCAATGAGTTTCCAAACATCAGCCTCAGGTGCAAGTGCAATAGCAGCTGCATCTTCAGGAGTGAGTGTTGGAGTTACTCTTACTGGAACACCACGACCATCTGCTTTATTGAAACCAGTTGCAGATCCACCAAATGCTCTCAATAAATCAAAATGCATCAATGCTCTTAAGAACTTTGCTTCACCAATGGTTTGTGTTTTGCTGAAGGCAGGGTCATTCAATTTATCTGCAGAAGCAATAATTGTGTTCACCCTGTTGATACCACTATAAATTTGGTTCCACATGTTGGTAACATTCGTATTGTCTGGCAGAATTTGTCTGTTGCTGAATTGAGCGTAAGTAGGGAAAGTGCCTGTATGTGCAATCACGCCTGCGTATAAGTCAGACAATGCCCAATATTCCAAACCGTAGTAGCTTGTACTTTGCAATGCATTGTAGCATCCCAGCAAACCAGCTTCTACACCTTGACGGGTAGTATATGCTGTTTCAGCACTCAATGAAGCTTGAGGTTGTTGATCGATGATTTTTTCGCAAGATGAAAAAACGATCAATGCTGTCAGCAAGGATAATTTTATGTTTAACATCTTTTTCATGTCTGTATTTATTTCATGTTAATT
>CAYFLQ010000205.1:0-3531 GCA_964344065.1 uncultured Sphingobacterium sp.
GTGTTTCATGTTCTTTTACAATCAATGCGCTTCTCAATGGAATCATCATCAATGTGCCCAGCATTCCACCAAAAATAGCAAGCACCAATATGGTTAAGTAATTAAAATAATCAGCACTGGTGGTCTCACTGAGAAATAAAAATCCTGGAAGTGTAAATACCACACCTGCAGCAATGCTTTCACCGGCAGAACCGGTTGTCTGAATGATATTGTTTTCAAGAATAGTAGTCTTTAGAAAAAGTCTGCTCAGCGCAATCGACATAACTGCAATCGGGATGGACGCTGAAACGGTCAACCCTGCTTTCAAAGCAAGATACACAGTTGCAGCTCCAAAGATGATGCCAAAACAAGCTCCGGTAATAACAGCTTTCCAGGTGAATTCTTTCATCACTTGATCGGGTGCTATGAAGGGAGTAAATCTTTTATCATTCATGAGTTAGATTTTAGAGGTTACTTCATAAGGCTTTGAAGCTTCCTTGAAAGAATAAAGAGAATCAACGAAGCGGTACCTGCCATGATAACAAACATGAGAAAGAAATCAAAATTATTCTCAATGGAAAAGCCCAATACCTGTTTTGATTTTCCTGCTTCAGGATATAACTTACTCAATGCTCCGGCAAGATAGTTGGCGAATGCATTTGCAGTGAACCATACTGCCATCAACAATGAAGAAAATTTGAGTGGAGCCAATTTGTTTACCAACGAGAGTCCGATAGGAGATAAACACAGTTCACCAAGTGTATGCATAGCATACATGCCGAGCAGCCAGATCATGCTCACTTTGATGCCGGGTTGAACATCTTTCACTCCGAATGCAATCCACAAATAACCCATGGCAAGCAAAAGCAATCCCAAGGCCATTTTGGTTGGAGATGATGGATTGTGCTTACCCAATTTTACCCATAACCAAGCAAGCAATGGAGCAAATCCAACAACAAAAGAAGAATTCAATGATTGAAAGAAACTTGCAGGAACAACAAAAAATCCAAGGTCGCGCTGTGTTTGTTCATCCGCAAAAAATGTCAAAGACGCACCTGCCTGCTCAAACGCACTCCAAAAGAATATTACAAAAAAGGATACCGTGAAAATGACCAACACTTTGCTTTTTTCAATTCTGCTCAGTGTTTTATCAGTAAATACAATAATGGCAATGATGAAGATGGATGCAATCAGTAAGAAAACCAGATTCGTAAACAATGCTGTTCCTATTTCAACACCACCGATGGTAAATCCAATATGTTTGATAGATGCAAGTCCGGAGTCAACATAAAGCATGCCCGTTGAAATCATCACCAACGCAATCAATCCAATGGTTATGACAATTGGATTTCTAGAAACAGGTTGACTGTTTGCTGGTTCCATGCCAAGTGTATTTCCATCAGGGTCTTTCACAAATTTCTTGTGATACATCATTTGAGTGATAACACTGATCAGCATTCCAATTCCACCTGCCAGAAATGCCCATTTGAAATCTGCAGGATTTCCAGTATCACCCACCAAGCCACATATGAAAGGCCCCAGCGCACCACCAACATTGATTCCCATGTAGAATATGGTATATGCTGAATCGATGCGGGTATCTCCTTTTGGATAGAGTTGTCCTACCAGTGCTGAAATATTGGGTTTGAAAAATCCATTGCCTGCAATCATAAATCCTAATCCACTAAAAAACAACAGCTGCGAGAGTTCCGGATTATGGGCGTAGGTGTTTCCGCAAAAGAACAATATAAACTCTCCCAAGGCCATGACAAGTCCACCGGTAATGATCGATCGCTGATTACCCCAAAACCGATCGGCAATAAATCCACCAATCAAAGGAGATAAGTAAATCAAACTGGTGTAACCACCATAGAGATGGGAAGAAAAGTCTTTTGAAAACAACAATGCCTTGGTCATGAAAAGTACCAAAATGGCTCTCATTCCGTAGTAATTGTATCTCTCCCACATTTCAGTGGCAAACAATACATAAAGACCTTTTGGGTGCGAAGCGTTTTTAGTTTGAGACATGTAATAGTTTTATGCAATACCTAAAATAAGCAATTTGTATCTTCGTACATCACTATGAATATACTTCTATTGGGTTCTGGAGGCAGAGAACATGCGCTGGCCTGGAAATTGAGCAAAAGTCCCCATTGCTCTAAACTTTATATAGCTCCTGGCAATCCAGGAACAGCAAGCGCTGGAGAGAACATCTCCATGGACATCAATGATTTTCCTGCCATTGCATCATGTTGCAAACAAAAGAGCATTGACATAGTGGTCGTAGGCCCTGAAGACCCATTGGTTAAAGGAGTATATGATTTCCTGAAAGCTGATCCCGAATTGTCAAAACTAATCATCGTGGGCCCATCTGCTTATGGAGCCCAACTCGAAGGAAGCAAAGCATTCGCGAAAGCATTTATGCAAAGAAATGGTATCCCCACTGCTGCTTATAAAGAGTTTACTAAGCAAAACTTTGAAGAGGGAAAATCGTATATCCTCCAACATTCATTGCCGATAGTCATCAAGGCTGATGGGTTGGCAGCTGGGAAAGGTGTTGTGATAGCGGCAACCCATGAGGAAGCATTGAAGACTTTTGAAGAAATGATTTTGGATTCCAAATTTGGAGAAGCAAGTTCAAAAGTTGTGATAGAGCAATTTTTGAAAGGGATAGAATTGAGTGTTTTCGCGCTAACGGATGGCACAGAATATGTTTTACTGCCAGAAGCAAAAGACTACAAACGCATAGGTGAAGGAGATGTTGGACTCAATACCGGTGGTATGGGGGCAGTGAGTCCGGTTCCTTTTTCAACCGGTGATTTCATGAGCAAGGTGATGGAAAAAGTAGTGAAACCCACGATAGCAGGACTTTCCAAGGAAAATATAGTATACAATGGTTTTGTGTTTTTTGGATTGATCAATGTGGATGGGGAGCCGTTTGTAATTGAATACAATTGCAGGATGGGGGATCCTGAAACAGAGGTTGTGATGCCCCGACTGAAATCCGACTTGGTTGAACTCTTCGTATCCATGCATCACCATACACTGGCTAAACAGCATATTCAAATTGACCCACGATCCGCAGCCACAGTGGTTTTGGTGAGTGGAGGATATCCAGAAGATTTTGAAAAGGGGAAGTCCATAACAGGATTAAACACTGCAAATGCTGATCATACGCTTGTTTTTTATGCCGGAGTAAAAGCTGATGGAGACCGATTGCTTACCAATGGTGGAAGGGTTGCTGCTGTTACTTCTTATGGCACAAACATTTCAGTTGCTGTTCAAACATCCGTGAGTGCCATCCGTCAGATTCACTACGATCACATGTACTTCAGAACCGATATCGGTTATGAATTCAAATAGTGTGTACTGCATCATCATGCATTTTTTTTCATTTTAAAAAATGATGATTGCAAATTGGGTTTTTTAATACAACTTTGTAAGGCTTATAAATCAAGTATAAATGGGACTTTTTTCATGGTTTACACAGGATATTGCAATTGACTTGGGAACTGCCAACACGCTCATCATCCATGATGATGAAATTGTGGT
>CAYFLQ010000206.1:0-3503 GCA_964344065.1 uncultured Sphingobacterium sp.
ATAACAGACTAAGTGGCATTCCTGGTGCAAACAACACATTTAAAATTTACAACTCATTGCTCAGTGAATATGGTGTGCTTGGATTTGAATATGGATATGCATTGGCAAATCCCAATGCATTGGTGTTGTGGGAAGCACAATTTGGAGATTTTTCTAATGGCGCTCAAACCATGATCGATCAATTCATATCTGGTGCTGAGCAGAAATGGAACAGGATGAATGGCCTGGTGATGTTGTTGCCTCACGGATATGAGGGGCAAGGTCCTGAGCACAGCAGTGCAAGAATGGAACGATATTTACAGATGTGTGCTGAGATGAATATGGTGATTACCAACATTTCAACTGCCGCCAATTTGTTTCACGTATTGAGAAGACAACTCACTTGGAATTTCAGGAAGCCACTCATTAATTTTTCTCCAAAAGCAAACCTGAGACATCCTGGTTCATATTCGACCATGGATGAATTTGTAAACGGTGGTTTCAAGGAAGTAATCGAGGATGATCTTGTTGATGCAAAGAAAGTAAAACGTGTACTACTATGTACTGGTAAGGTTTATTTTGATTTGAACGACTATCGTAATCAAAATAGTATCTCAGACACTGCGATTGTGCGATTGGAACAAGTATATCCATTGCCTGATAAACAGCTAGATGTTGTTTTGAAAAAATTCGCAAAAGCGGAGGTGGTATGGGTTCAAGAAGAGCCTTTGAACATGGGTGCGGCATCCTTCATGAAAATGAATTTTAACTTGGCACCTTTCCAAATTGTTTCTAGGTCTGCAAGTGCTGCAACTGCAACTGGTTATAGCAAGATTCACGCTGCTGAGCAGGAAGAGATCATGAAAAAAGCTTTTGCCAAGAAATAAATAAATTGCGAATCATCAACTGAAATATATGATAGACATTAAAGTGCCAACAGTAGGAGAATCCATCAACGAAGTAAGTCTTGCTAAATGGCTGAAGCAAGATGGACAATGGGTAGAAAGAGACGAAGTGTTGGCAGAAATTGAAAGTGAGAAGGCAACATTTGAAATCAACGCCGAGCAAGCAGGGGTTTTAAAAATTAAAGTGCAGGAAGGCGACACCCTGGCAATTGGGGATGTTGTTTGTTCAATTGATGAAAAAGCAAAAAGACCAGAGAATGCAGCTCCAGTTGAGAAAAAAGAGAAAGCTGCAGAAGCTGCTCCAAAGTCAGCTGCAAAAACCGATGTTAAGGCAACACCCGTTGCTGCAGCCATCATTGCAGATAAAAAAGTAGACGCAAAGGGTATTGCAGCATCCGGAACTGGAGGTAAAATCTTAAAGCAAGATGTATTAGAGGCGCTCTCCAACCCTGGTAGAAAACCAGGTGTTGAAATGTTTAGCAGAAATGAGCGAAAAGAAAAGATGACTCAGCTAAGAAAAACGGTGTCAAAAAGATTGGTGGAAGCAAAGAATACAACAGCTATGCTCACCACTTTTAATGAAGTGGACATGAGTTTTGTGATGGACATCAGAACGCAATTTAAAGATAAGTTCAAAGAGAAGCACGGTGTCAATCTGGGCTTCATGAGTTTCTTTACCAAGGCATGTGCTTATGCATTACAGGAATTTCCTGCAGTAAATGCCTATATCAGCAATGATGAATTGGTTTACCATGATTATTGTGATATTTCAATAGCAGTATCTGCTCCTAAGGGATTGGTTGTTCCAGTAATCAGAAATGCGGAAAGCCTCTCTATGGCAGACATTGAGAAAAAAGTGGTTGAGTTGGCTACCAAAGCAAGAGATAATAAGTTAACCCTTGAAGAGATGCAAGGAGGAACCTTCACAATTACCAATGGTGGTGTATTTGGATCTTTATTAAGTACTCCTATCATCAATATTCCTCAATCTGCCATTTTAGGTATGCATAAGATTGAAGAAAGACCCGTTGTAATCAAAGGACAAATTGTTGCGCGCCCCATGATGTACCTTGCACTTAGCTACGACCATAGAATCATTGATGGAAGAGAAAGTGTAGGATTTTTGGTGCGAGTAAAAGAATTGCTTGAAAACCCAGAACAACTTCTTTTTGGCAAAGATCCCGTGAAATCATTGTTAGAGCTCTAAGCTCATTTTAATTGTTAACATGGCTGGCTTTTACAATCAACACTTATTCTCAGCCATTGATCTGATTGAAAGCTATTCTTTTCAGCAGCCTTTTGCGCTCTTTCTGAAAAACTATTTCAAGCGGGACAAGAAATTTGGATCTCGAGATAGAAAAAATATTGCAGAGCTGTGCTACGGCTATATGCGATTAGGAAAGTCTGCAATGGATTTGACTATCAAAGATCAAATCATCATTGGTTATTATTTAACGCATCCGCATGACAATGGACTGCTTGAAAGATTTTCTCCTGCTTTATTGGGTAGCATCCATCAATCACTTGAAAGTAAACTTGAAATAACATCTCAATTATTTGCAACCTTTGATGTACAATCAATTTTTCCTTTTCGCCAATTATTATCATCGAATCTAGATGATTATTTATTTGGAATCAGCCATCTTCAAAAGCCTTTGTTTTTTATTAAAATCAGAAATAAGCAGTTTGCAAATGTTGCAAACATGCTGAAGGATAGAGGTATTTCATTTCAAACTTTTGGTGAAGAAACCCTTGGGTTTGAACAGCATATTCATCTTGATGAATTGTTCAAAATAGATGAAGAAGTGGTGGTTCAGGACATCAGTTCACAGCAAACCATTACATTGCTAGATGAACACGCCATCAGTGGGCTGTCGTTATGGGATGCATGTGCTGGAAGTGGCGGTAAATCGATATTAGCATCTGATCGATTTCATTTTTCATCTCATTATGTTTCAGATATTCGCTCTGCCATCTTGGAGGAGCTAACCAAACGATTAACCAATGCCAGGTTAACTGTTAATGATGCATTTTGTGTTGATCTAACCAATAGCCTTTCTATTCAAGTTGCAAAATCTCACTTGCCATCTGAGGGAGTTGAGTTGATCATTGCAGATGTTCCGTGTTCTGGCTCTGGAACTTGGGGTAGAAGCCCTGAGTGGTTAAGATCGTTTAATGTGAATGATGTAAACGCCTATCAACAAAAGCAGATACATATCCTTGAAAATTTACTTCCCTTTGTTAGAAAAGGGGGCTATCTATTGTATATTACCTGTTCTGTCTTCAAAAAAGAGAACGAAGATGTCATCGATTCTATTGTTCAGTCGCATGCAGTAAAAGTGGTTCAACAAAAATATTTAATAGGGTATCCAAATAGGGGAGATCAAATGTTCGCGACGTTGATTACTTTATGATTGTAATAGTTCCAGCATCACTACCATTTTGATAGACCAAATAATAGTTTCCTTTGTTAAGCAATTCAAATGATCCCAATTCAATCACATAATATGCATCCTTGGTAACATTCTGTTGACTTGATCTAATCAGTTGACCTTGTGAATTGATCAATTTCCAATAAAATATACCTTCTGAAGGAGCTTTGTACGCAATTTTTGCTTG
>CAYFLQ010000207.1:0-3486 GCA_964344065.1 uncultured Sphingobacterium sp.
GTAAGTAAACTTACTCTGAGTGCACTGCTATCAGATTCAGCGTTGACTGAATTGATACACAGAAAAGAGCATATAGCGAAACAAGCTATGAAAAGCCTTTTCATCTGTAACATCTATTATCGGCTGTAGTTTGGAGCTTCCTTGGTGATGGCCACATCATGTGCATGGCTTTCTTTGATACCAGCATTGGTAATTCTAATGAACTGAGCAGCCTGTAAAGCCTTGATATCTTTCGCTCCACAATAACCCATTCCTGCTCTAAGTCCGCCCACAAATTGCGTTACCACCTCACTCAAATGTCCTTTGAAAGGAACCCTACCTTCTATTCCTTCAGGAACGAGTTTTTTGATTCCATCTTCGACATCCTGAAAATATCTATCGCTGCTGCCCAATTGCATAGCACCAATTGATCCCATACCACGATATTGTTTGAATTTTCTTCCTTCGTAAATAATTGTTTCACCAGGACTCTCTTCAACGCCTGCGAATATGCTTCCCATCATAACTGTCGACGCGCCAGCTGCCAATGCTTTTACCATATCTCCGGTATACCTGATACCACCATCGGCTATGACTGGAACATTTAATTTCTTTAGTGCTGAAGATGCTTCCATGATGGCGGTGATTTGAGGAACACCTGCGCCAGCTACAATGCGTGTGGTACAAATCGATCCAGGTCCGATGCCAACTTTCACACCATCTGCTCCAGCTTCTGCCAATGCTTTTGCGCCAGATGCAGTAGCTACATTACCTGCAATGATTCTTATCCCTTTGAAATTTTTTCTTATCAATTTCAATGAATCAATCACGCCTTTGGTATGACCATGGGCACTGTCAAGGCAAACGACATCCACTCCAATTTGCTGCAATGCTGCAGTTCTATCGAGCATATCTTTGGTGATTCCAAGTGCAGCACCAACCCGCAATCTTCCTAATTCATCTTTTGCAGCATTTGGAAAACTATGCAATTGAAGAATATCTCTGTACGTAATCAGTCCAATTAACTGACCATTTTTCTTAACAACCGGAAGCTTTTCTATTTTATAATTCTGTAATATTTTTTCGGCTTTTCTCAAATCAGTTCCCTCCGGGGCAGTGACCAAATTTTCACTAGTCATTACCTCATTCACCTTTCTTTTTCGATTTGTTTCAAATCTCAAATCTCTATTGGTAAGAATGCCTACGAGTTTATTGGATTTGTCAACAATGGGAATTCCACCAATTTTATTTTCTCTCATTAACCTCAATGCATCTTCAATTATGGCATCTTCATGCAAGGTGACAGGATCAATGATCATTCCACTTTCACTTCTTTTTACCTTACGCACCTGTTCAACCTGCTGGTCAATTGTCATATTTTTATGCAGGATTCCAATACCCCCCTCTCTTGCCAGAGCAATAGCGAGATTGGCTTCTGTTACAGTATCCATCGCTGCTGAGAGCATAGGGATATTCAGAACGATGTCTTTGGTTAATCGGGAAGAAGTGTTTACTTCTCTTGGTAATACATCAGAATGTGCTGGAACCAGCAATACATCATCGAAGGTTAAACCTTCACCGAAAAATTTTGGGGATTGACTTTTTGTTGCCATATGCGAAGGTATGAAAAAATACAAAATCCCATTATCTGTACATAGAAGTGTAATATTTACCCGGTAAAACCTTGATTAACCCCTTCATTTCCAATGACAACAATAGATAGGAAACTTGGCTTGGCTTAAGACCAGAGCTTGAAGTAATATGATCAATAGACATGGTATCATGCATTGACATCAAATCAACAATCGTTTTTTCCTCGAGGGTTATATCATAAAAGATAGCTGACTGTAAAACGGATGGTTTTAGAGGCTTCCTCTCCCAATTCATACATTCCAAAAAATCATTGCCATTGTTAATCAGTTGGGCCCGCTGAGACTTTATCAATTCATTGCATCCTTTACTTTGACTATCATTGACTCTACCGGGAAATGCAAACACATCTTTATTATACGCATTGGCCATGTTGGCCGTGATCAGGCTCCCTCCTTTTTCTCCGCTTTCAATTACAATTACCGCATCGGCAATACCAGATACAATTCGATTCCTCAAGGGGAAATTTTGTTTGTCTGGTTTGGTCTTACTCATAAATTCTGTGATGAGTCCCCCATGCTCAAGCATTTCAATGGCCAATGTTCTGTTGGCTTGAGGATAAATTTGATCTAACCCATGTCCCAGCACTCCAATGGTTGCGATGTTACTTTTTACAGACTCTTTATGAACAATGGTATCAATACCATATGCGAGTCCACTCACTACCAATATCCCTATATCTGATAAAGATGCAATGAGAGCGGTGACCAATTCTTTACCATATGATGTAGGTGACCGTGTTCCGATGATGCTGACTATTTTTGAAAAATTAATATCCACAGACCCTTTATAATAAAGCACATGTGGTGCATCTTGAAAATGTTCGAATTTTTTGGGGTAAGATTTATCCCCTTTGATCAGCACCCTGATGTTATTTTTTTGAATAAAAAACAACTCCTTCTCAACCCTGCTATGAAGATTACAATTCTTAATGGCACTTGCTCTAATACTTCCAATTCCATTGACCGCTTCAAGTTCTCGCCGCTTGAGTTTAAAAATCAATCTAGGATCTTTGAAATGCTCCAAAAGAATTGAAATATGTACATCGCCAATGTGTGGAACCAAACTCAATAAAATGTGGTAAAAAACTTGTTCTTCGTCCATGCTTAAATGAATCGAAAATAAACGTAGTAAACATAAAGACAATGCCTGAAAAACTCTGATGAACGAGATTAATATCTCATCAATTTGATAGAATCAACATTTCTGTTCGCCGATTTTTAGCTCTGCCTTCCTCTGTAAGATTGTTACCGATAGGCTGTGAAGACCCAAAACCTTTGTATATAAGTCGGCTGGATGCAATACCATTTTTAACAAGATAATCAACCACTGATTTTGCTCGTTCGGTTGACAGTTGAAGATTGGATGCTGCATTTCCAGTATCATCTGTATGACCACTGATTTGTATCTGGATCATCGGATTCTTCTTTAGGAAATTTACAACAGCATTCAACGTTTGAACAGATATGGTATCTAATGCTGATTTACCAGTTGTAAACAACACATCTTTAAGAACAATTGTTTCTGATGTTTTTATAGGAAAAGCCTGCACTTCAGATGGAAGTTCAAATGAATATATATCCATCCCTCCTATGCTCCCATATCGATCGCTGGAGAAATAAGCTGTTTTACCTGAAGCATCTACAACCAATCCTGATTCATTATCGATGGTATTGATTGGATACCCAAGATTTACTGGTTCAGAAAAAGTATTTCCAATTTTTTTCGACACATAAATATCTGATCCCCCAATTGTTTTCCAACCGTTTGAGGTGAAATATAGAGTTGTATGATCGAAATGGATAAATGGAAACATTTCATCACCAGCAGTATTGATAGTGGGTCCGAGATTTTGAG
>CAYFLQ010000208.1:0-2124 GCA_964344065.1 uncultured Sphingobacterium sp.
TATGGAAAAAAGTAGAAGAGGAGATGAATGAAGTATTGGAAGCGGTCAACAACTACGAGCAATCCATTGATGAAAAATTAAAAGTTGAAGAAGAAATTGGAGATCTGTTCTTTTCATTGATCAACTATGCACGGTTTATGAATATCGATCCTGATCAGGCACTTTCCAGGACCAACAACAAATTCATGTCGAGGTTTCAGCAAATGGAAGCAGTTGTACAGGCGAAAGGGAAATTAATGACTGATCTCAATTTGCAGGAATTGGATGCTATATGGGATGAGGTTAAGAAAAAAGATCATTTATAGTCGATCAGAAAATTTTCAAATGCTGTGAGCGAATAACTGGATAGGTTATTCGCCGTTTTTAATCCTCCTTTTTGAGAAGCAAGTACGCCAAATCGAATGTCTTTATATCCATCAATATGATGTGCATCGGGATTGATGGAGAAGATTGCCCCTTTGTCTTGAGCCTTTAAAATCCATTTCCAATCAAGGTCCAATCTGCGTGGATGGGCATTGATTTCAATGACTACCTTGTTGGCAATACAGGCATCAATGACCTTCATATGATCTAACGGATATCCTTCCCGGCTCAACAACAATCTACCAGTTGGATGTCCTAATATTCTGGTATATGGGTTTTCGATGGCCTTCAATACCCTTTGCATGGCTTTCTCTTCATTCATTTTCAGATTTGAATGCACCGAAGCAATTACGAGATCGAAGGTCCCTAGTATTGAATCTGCATAATCCAAACTTCCATCATTGAGAATATCACATTCAATGCTTTTGAAAATTTTGAAGGGGTGAAGTTTATTGTTGAGTTCATCAATATATTGATGTTGTGCTTTGATGCGTTCTTCTGATAGACCATTGGCATAAAAAGCTGATTTGCTGTGATCGCTGATTACCAGATATTGGAATCCTTCTTGAATGCAGGCTTTCGCCATATCCTCTATCGAATTCAGCCCATCACTCCAGTCGCTGTGTGAGTGAACAATTCCTTTTATATCTGAGGTTTGTATAATGTCTGCAAAATCTTCCTGCTTTGCTTTGTTGATGATGGCAGGATCTTCTCTTAAATAGGGTGGAATAGCGTGGATGCCAGCATCTTTGAATGCTGTTTGTTCATCCTTGATATCTTGAATGGTTCCTGGGAATTCTTTTTCCCACTGCTCTAAAAATTCCTTCGAGGCATTGAATTGAAATTGTTTGGATGCAAAATCCTTGCTTGCTGTGGAGATTATTTCAATTTGTATCTGTTCTTGGCCCTTGAACAGTTGAATGGATTCATCGGTTTGGATGCGTTCGAATGCATTGTCCAGCATAAACTTGTTGACTCCATCCATTGAAGCATCAGTAAGAAGGGTTAGTTTTTCTATTGTTGGCAGTTGTCTGGCAAAAGCATCTACAAATGCCCATTGGTTGTTGTTGAAGTGTTTATGTAGAACATCATATAGATGCAAGGCGTATTCTTCTATCTCAGCATACAGGAAATGACCCTGATGTTTTAAAAAGAAGCTGATGGCATCAGCAACATTCTTTTGTGTTTTCTCGCCGAAGCCTTTGTATAGCAATAACCTGTTTTCGTTGCAAGCGTATAACAACTCTCCGATGGTTTCAATGCCCATTTCTTTCCAGATGGTTGAAATTTTCTTAGGACCCAGCCCTTTGATTTGCATCATTTCAAGGATGCCTGGAGGTGTTTTTTCGATCAACTCATCCAATACAGTTAACTTACCGGTATCTAAAATCTCATGAATCTTTTTGGCAGTCGACTCTCCGATGCCTTTCAAACTGGCGATTTCATTTCTTGGAATGGACTCCAGTGATGAAGAAAGTTTCTCGATATTGAAAGCCGCATTGGCATATGACTTCGACTTAAAACTATTCTCTTGATGGATATCCATCAATTTACTCAGCAGGCTGAACTGATCTGCAATTGCGTAATTATCTGGCATGTTGCGAAGATAAATAGGGGAAATAAAAAAGTCCCGCACCTGGCGGGACTCACTATTGTGCTCTGAAGAGAATTACTTCTTCTTAGCAGCTTTCTTAGCAGCTTTCTTCTTAGGAGCAGCTTTTTTAGCAGCTTTCTTCTTAGGAGCAGCTTTTTTTACAGCCT
>CAYFLQ010000208.1:2134-3485 GCA_964344065.1 uncultured Sphingobacterium sp.
GTTTAGAATTTAATGGTTAGAAAAAATGGATTACGACGTAAAAGTAAACACACTTTTCCGAAACTGCAAAATTTTTTTTAACAGTAAATTAAAAGGCTATTAATTGGCAGCAGAAACAGGCTGAACAGAGACAATCGTTTTGTTCTCTTTTGTCTTCCTGAATTCAACAACTCCATCAGAAGTTGCGAAGATGGTGAAGTCTTTTCCAACGCCAACATTCTTACCAGGATGGTATTGTGTTCCACGTTGACGCAAGATGATATTACCTGAAATAGCAGGTTGTCCACCAAAAATTTTAATTCCCAATCTTTTGCTTTGAGAGTCGCGACCGTTCTTTACACTACCTTCTCCTTTCTTATGTGCCATGACGTTAGAGTTTAAATCGACTGATAAATATGATTAAGCGATGCTTTCAATTTTGATTTTAGTATACAACTTACGGTGACCGATTTTCTTACGGAAACCTTTTCTTCTTTTCATTTTGAATGCAATAACCTTATCGCCTTGCTTTTCGCCCAAGATCTCTGCATTCACTTTTTGCTTCACATCTTTTCCAACAGTAAGATTGCCTGCATTGTCAACCAACAATACTTCAGGTTGGATTTTATCTCCAGTATTTCCTTCAATATGAGGTACATACAATTCCTGTCCAGCTTCCACTTTGTATTGATGACCTGCTATCTTAACAATTGCGAACATGATTCAAAATTTTAGGAGTGCGAAGGTAAGGATATTTTGGCTTTTTAGCAAGTCTCAGGCTAAAATTTCTTCTCTCAAATGGCAACAGATTTGAGGGCCGAAACCTACCTTTGTACAACGCCTATGTCATTGAAAATGAACATAAAATCTCAGTTGGCGAAACCTTTTGCCGACTATATATATAAAGGTATCCGGAAGTCGATGCATACGGCACTGGCCGACCAGGATGCCATCCTTCTAACCCTACTCAAACGGGGTGCGTCGACAGTATTTGGTCGCGATCACCGCTTTAATGAGTTAAACGATCATGCCTCTTACCAGCAGGCTGTACCGATCAGAGATTATGAGCAGTTGAAATCCTATATACAGGCGATAAAGGACGGAAAGGCGAATATTCTTTGGCCAGGGAAGCCAATTTATCTGGCAAAGACCTCCGGTACAACTTCAGGAGCCAAATACATTCCAATTAGCAAAGAATCCATACCTAATCATATCAATACGGCAAGAAATGCCTTGCTTACTTATATCGCTACTACCGGAAATTCAAATTTTGTTTCTGGAAATATGATTTTTCTTTCCGGGTCACCTACTTTGGACAGAATCGGAGGAATTCCAACTGGGCGTTTGAGTGGTATCGTCAATCATCATATAC
>CAYFLQ010000209.1:0-3478 GCA_964344065.1 uncultured Sphingobacterium sp.
ATGCATGCCTGTGGACACGATGTGCACACATCTATATTACTTGGTGCTGCAAAGATTTTAAATGAGACCAAGCATGAGTGGGAAGGAACAGTAAAATTAATCTTTCAGCCGGGCGAAGAAAAAAACCCAGGCGGTGCAAGCATTATGATCAAAGAAGGAGTGCTTGAAAACCCTGCACCAACAGCTATTGTTGGCTTGCATGTGCACCCCATTCTTGAAACGGGAAAATTAAGTTTTATTGCAGGCAAATCCATGGCCAGTGCTGATGAGTTGTATATCACAGTAAAGGGGAAAGGTGGACATGCGGCTACACCACATCTGACAGCAGATACCGTATTGGCTGCTTCTGAACTCGTAGTTGCGTTACAACAAATAACCAGCAGAGACAGAAATCCATTGTCACCTTCCGTACTTTCGATATGTGCGATCAATGGAGGTTTTACCACCAATGTAATTCCTTCTGAAGTAAAGCTTATGGGGACATTCAGAGCGATGGATGAAACATGGAGATTGGCAGCACACAAAAGAATTCAGGAAGTAGTAGATGGAATTGCCCGATCTACTGGCGCTGAAATTGATCTCAAGATTGATATTGGATATCCAACTGTTTACAATGATCCAATCGTTACCGAAAAAGCAAGGAGCATTGCAGTTGAAACATTTGGCTCAAACAATGTTGAAGAAGGTGAAGTGAGAATGGGAGCTGAAGATTTCGGATATTATTCCCAAAAAATCGCTGGATGTTTCTTCAGATTGGGAACTGGCAACAAACAGAAAAATATTATTTCAGGTGTTCATACACCTACCTTTGATATTGATGAAGATGCAATTGAAATTGGCATGAGAATGATGGCAACATTGGGAGCCACCCTCTGACCAATTGAAATTTAAATTTGCCATATGCAACAAAAACTCAGAAAAGAACAGGCGCTTGAATACCATTCAAAAGGAAGACCTGGAAAGATAGAAGTCATCCCTACCAAAGAGGCTAAAACCCAAAGAGATCTTTCACTTGCATACTCGCCAGGAGTTGCGGAACCATGTAAAGAGATCCATGAAAATATTGAGAATGTATACAAGTATACCGCCAAAGGAAATTTAGTTGCGGTCATCAGCAATGGAACTGCAGTACTTGGATTGGGAGATATTGGTCCAGAGGCAGGCAAACCTGTAATGGAGGGCAAAGGAGTACTGTTTAAAATATTCGCAGACATTGATGTATTTGATATTGAGATAGCCGAAAAAGATCCTGTGAAATTTGTTGAAATAGTCAAAGCACTTCAGCCAACATTTGGCGGTATCAATCTTGAAGACATCAAAGCTCCTGAATGTTTTTATATTGAACAAAGACTGAAGGAGGAGATGAATATTCCTGTGATGCATGATGATCAGCATGGTACAGCCATCATCAGTTCTGCTGCATTGCTTAATGCATTGGAAATTCAAGGAAAGGAAATTGATAAAGTAATTTTTGTCGTCAATGGCGCAGGTGCCGCAGCGATGGCCTGCGTTGATTTATACATTGCATTGGGAGCAAAGAAAGAAAATGTTTTGATGTTTGATTCAAAAGGTTTAATCCATAAAAAAAGAAAAGACCTTGATGAAAGAAAACAACATGTTGCAGTTGATAAAAACGAATTATCACTTGAAGATGCATTCAAAGGTGCCGATGTTTTTATTGGACTCAGCAAAGGAAATGTAGTTAGCAAGGCAATGGTAAAATCCATGGCACCCAAACCCATTGTGTTTGCGATGGCCAATCCTGATCCAGAGATCAGTTGGGAGGATGCAACATCTACCAGGGAAGATATCATCATGGCAACTGGAAGATCAGATTATCCGAATCAAGTGAACAATGTTTTAGGGTTTCCCTATATTTTTCGTGGAGCACTGGATGTGAGAGCAACTCAGATCAATCAGGCAATGCAACTGGCTGCAGTGAAAGCATTGGCTGAATTAACAAAAAGTCCTGTTCCGGATATTGTGAATATGGCTTACAATGAATCAACTATCGCATTTGGTCCTAATTATATTATACCTAAGCCAATGGATCCGAGGCTGATCAGTACTGTATCACCTGCTGTTGCAAAAGCAGCGATGGAATCTGGTGTTGCAAAAAAGCCCATTGCCAACTGGAGTGCATATGAAATTGAATTGAACAAAAGATTAGGAATCGACAATCAATTGGTGAGGGCCTTGGGTAATAAAGCGAGAAGAGACCCTAAGCGTGTTGTATTTGCAGATGCAGAAAATACGAATGTGTTGAAGGCAGCTCAAATTGCATTGGATGAAGGGATTGCCATCCCTATTCTACTGGGTACGCCTGAAATCATCCATGCCTTAGCAGAAGAGCATAATATTAGCATTGAAGGTATCCAAATCATCAATCCTAAAAGTCAGGTTGAAAAAGAAGTCAGAAAAAAATACGGTGAAGTATTTTTCAAAAAGCGTCAGCGCAGAGGTGTGAACAGCCAGGAGGTTGACAAGTTAATGAGAGACAGAAATCACTTTGGATGTATGATGGTGGAGATGGGTGATGCAGATGCAATGATTTCTGGATTGAGCAGAAATTATCCTGATACTATTCGGCCTGCCATTCAGATCATAGGAAAAGAAGAAGGCGTATGTAAAATTGCAGGCATGTATATCATGCTTACTAAAAAAGGTCCTTTGTTCCTTGCAGACACCACAGTAAATTTTAATCCAACTGCTGAAGAATTGGCAGACATTACCTTGTTGGTCGCCAAGGAAGTTCGCACATTTGGTATTACGCCAAGGGTTGCCATGTTGAGTTATTCGAATTTTGGCAGCAGTGATACAGCAGAAGCCATCACTGTAAGAAATGCAAGGGCTATCGTTAAACAAAAGAATCCCTCACTGATTGTGGATGGTGAGATGCAAGGAATTGTAGCCTTCAATAAGGATGTAATGCGGGAGACGTATCCTTTTTCTGAATTGATTGATGCAGGAGAAGTGAATACATTGATCTTCCCTAATTTGAGTGCCGGCAACATCGCTTACAACTTATTACAAGAAGTAGGTGGAGCAGATGCAATTGGTCCGGTTTTACTAGGACTGAAAAAACCAGTCCATGTATTACAAATTGGATCATCCACCAGAAGCATTCTAAACATGGTGGTGATTGCTGTAATTGATGCACAATATAAAATGAGGAAAGCAGACAAAGGATGAATATATTCTCAAGACTCGGCGAATTTCTTCTGATGATCAAGGGCATGTTTACCAAGCCCGAACATTGGCGCATGTATTGGAAAGAATTGATGCATCAATGTGTGGAGCTTGGGATTGGTTCATTGGGAATTGTATCCATCATATCAGTTTTCATTGGAGCCGTATCAACGCTACAAACAGCTTATCAGTTTGTGAGTCCCATTATACCCAGATCAGTCATTGCTCAGATTGTTAGAGACAGCGTGATATTAGAATTTGCACCAACCATTACCTGTATTGTATTGGC
>CAYFLQ010000210.1:0-278 GCA_964344065.1 uncultured Sphingobacterium sp.
GGCTCCAGGCAGAATAAATTTGATCGGTGAACACACCGATTACAACGATGGATTTGTGCTACCTGCAGGCATCGACAAATACTGTAGCATTGCCATCGCACCATCTTCGAAAAAAACTTCCCGCATCATTGCCCTCGATCTAGATGATCAGATTTCTTTTGATGATGTACCTGGAAAACCATCTTCATCTCATTGGGTGAATTATATCTGGGGAGTGATGCAAGCATTGAAAAAAAAGAATTGCATGGTCCCATCTTTTGATGCAGTCATTCAATCTG
>CAYFLQ010000210.1:288-3468 GCA_964344065.1 uncultured Sphingobacterium sp.
CAAAAGAAGCCGAAAATAATTTTGTTGGATTGCAATGCGGTATCATGGATATGTTTGCAAGTGTACATGCAAAAAAAGACCGTGCTATCAAACTGGATTGCAGAAGCCTAGATGTTGAATATGTTCCATTGGAGTTGGGTTCCAATAAGATATTGTTGATCGATACTTGTGTGAAACATGAGTTGGCTTCTTCAGAATACAATCAACGTAGAATCGAATGTGAATCTGCCGTTTTAAAAATGAAACAACATGGAATGCAGATTCATTCATTGAGAGATATTGCTATGGAACAGGTGTATGAAATGAAATCTATCCTGTCTGATGATGAATTCAAAAGAGCGAAGTATGTGGTGGAGGAAAACAATCGGCTCCATCAATTTGTCGCTGCCATTGCGAAAAGCAATTGGTTGGATGCCGGAGAGCTTTTATATGCTTCACATGATGGATTGAAACATGATTATGCGGTAAGTTGCCCTGAGTTGAACTTTTTGGTAGAAACCATACAGTCATTAAAGGGCGTTTGGGGCGGAAGGCTGATGGGCGGCGGATTTGGCGGATGTACCATCAATTTGGTCGAAACAGAAAATATGGAAGAAATCAAATCAATTGTCGCTGCTGCATACCATAAACAATTTGGTGTCAGTCCAAAATATTATATTGCAAGTACAGGTGATGGTGCCTGTGAATTTTAATGCTTCATATGAAAAAATTATTTGCATTTGCCCAAGTTTTTTTGGCAGGATTCGCTGCATGTGTCGTTCCACCTTCTTCCAGAGAGCATGCACCTTTAGATAAAGACAGGGTCAATGCATTTGCTGATACTTTGAATGGAAAAGCAGTTAAACTTTTTACCCTTCGCAATAAACATGGCATGGCTGTTGAAATCAGCAATTATGGTGCAACATTGGTTTCAATCCACGTTCCAGATAAACATGGCAATGATGGAAATGTATTGTTGGGATATGATGATATCAAAGGCTATTATGGTGGAAAATCTTACTTCGGTTGTGTCGTGGGCAGATATGCAAATCGCATTGCAAAAGCAACATTTAAGCTTGATGGAAAAGAATACCATGTTCCACAAAACGATGGATTGAATTCTTTGCATGGTGGAATCAATAGCATTGATAAGCAAGTATGGGATACACGTATCATGAATGATGCCATACGTTTGACAACAGTATTAAAAGATGGCGACAATGGATATCCAGGCAATGTAAAGCTCACAGTTGTTTATTCGATCAGAGATGACAATAGTCTGGTGATTGACTACAGTGCTACAACCGATCAGGCCACCGTGCTCAATATCAGTAACCATGCATATTTCAACCTCAGTGGCGATCCATCGAATACAATCTTAGATCACGATATACAAATCAATGCTGATGCATTCACACCGGTTGACAGCACCTTGATTCCAACAGGTGTCTTGCAAAAAGTTCAAGGCACTCCATTTGATTTTACACAATTCAAAAAGATTGGAAAAGAAATCAATCAACAAGATCAACAGTTGATATTTGGTAAAGGGTATGATCACAATTTCGTGTTGAATCCAAACGATGGAACAACTCCAGTTGTCGAAGTAGTGGAAAACAATACGGGAAGAAAAATGCAAGTGTTCACGACTCAGCCAGGGGTACAATTTTATACAGGTAACTTTTTAAATGGAACTGAAAAGGGTAGAGGCGTTGCTTATCAATACAGAACTGGATTCTGTTTGGAGACCCAGCAATTTCCTGATGCACCCAATCAACCTAATTTTCCTTCCACTGTGCTGAAGCCTGGCGAAACTTGGAAAAGTAAAACAACATATACATTCAGCATTGTAAAATAAGTACATGAAATTTTTATTGGGAATCGATGTTGGTTCTTCTTCTGTAAAGTGTGCACTGATTGAGATTGATTCAGGAGCTTGCGTTGCATCTGCTTATGCTCCATCTTCTGAAATGCAGATCCACGCTCCGCAATCTGGATTTGCAGAACAGCATCCAGATACATGGTGGAATGAATTGCGCAATGCCATGTCAATGCTTGCAGATGAGTATGATTATAAGAAGAACGATATCGCTGCGATTGGAATATCCTATCAAATGCACGGATTGGTAATGGTGGATAAAGATGGACATCCTCTTCGTCCATCTATTATATGGTGTGATAGCCGTGCTGTAGAAATTGGAAACCATGCATTTCAACAATTGGGAGAAACTTTTTGTCTCGAACACTATCTGAATTCCCCCGGCAATCTCACTGCATCCAAATTAAAATGGGTAAAAGAAAATCAGCCTGAAATATATAGCCACATTCATAAAATCATGTTGCCGGGTGATTATATCGCTTATAAAATGACAGGTGAAATGCGGACAACCATCTCTGGACTTTCAGAAGGTGTATTGTGGGATGCATTGCATGAAAATACTGCTGCTGATTTATTGAATTATTATGGGATTGATGAAAGGCTCTTGTGTAAAACAGTTGATCAATTCGGTGAGCAAGGATTGCTAACTGAAAAAGCTGCAAGTGAATTGGGATTGTCGCCTTCCATTCCAATTTGTTACCGTGCTGGCGATCAACCCAACAATGCATTTTCATTGAATGTGCTCAATCCCGGTGAAGTAGCTGCAACAGCCGGCACATCAGGAGTGGTATATGGTGTGATTGATCAACCATCCTATGATCCTGCATCCAGGGTCAATACATTTGTGCATGTCAATCATACACCAGAAAAAAAAAGATATGGGGTATTGTTATGTGTGAATGGTACTGGCATACTCAACAGTTGGCTGCAAAAAAATGTATTCAGTAATAAAACATATCCTGAAATAAATGCATTGGCCTCTGAAATCCCAATAGGCGCAGATGGGATCCTATGTTATCCATTTGGGAATGGTGCAGAAAGAGTATTGGAAAATAAAAATCCAGGAGCACAATTGAAAAATCTTCATTTCAATCAACATTCAAATGCACATGTAGCAAGGGCAGCACAAGAAGGAATTGTATTCGCATTGTATTATGGAATGGAGATCATGATGCAAATGGGGCTCTCCTTGAAAATGGTTCGCGCTGGAAAAGCAAATATGTTTTTAAGCAATGTTTTTTCAGAAGCATTTTCAAACACAACCGGCGCAACAATCGAATTGTTCAATACCGATGGAGCACAAGGTGCAGCAAGGGCTGCAGGAA
>CAYFLQ010000211.1:0-3465 GCA_964344065.1 uncultured Sphingobacterium sp.
GGGCCTACTGTGCAGCGATTGATCAGGATGTTCTACATCTGTTTTTGGTTTACCAGTTTTGGGGTCAATTGGTTCTTTCAGCCAAACTACTTTTCCTTGGTAGGTATTGTTGTTCCTGTAAATTTCAACTTTAGCATTACCAGATCCTGTAATCCAAATCCCGGTTAAATCATCGTTGATTTTTTTGTCCTGGGCAAAGGAATGTCCCAATACAACAGTGCATAAAATAAATAGCAATTTTTTCATGGCAAGAAAATATATAATTGAAATTAAGCATAAAATTCAATTATATGCTTACTGCTAATACTCTTTAACGATATGATAGAGGGTATCCCTTTCAACAGGTTTTCTTCCAACCTGTTTAATCAAATTGATCAATTCATCTGTGCTCAATGTTGGGTTTTGCTCTTCGCTTCCTGCCATGGAATATATTTTGGTGGAATCATCAATGGTTCCATCCAAATCATTTACACCAAATGACAGGGTCAATTGTGCCTGCTCTCTGCCTAACATCGGCCAGTAAGCTTTGATATGCGGGAAATTATCCATGAAAATTCTAGAAACAGCATAGGTTTTCATGTCCTCAATAGAACTCACTTCAGGAATATGACTCAATTCATTATCGTGGTTTCTGAATTTGAGCGGTATGAAAGTGTTGAATCCTTTCGTTTGATCTTGCGTTTTCCTTAAACGTTCCATGTGATCAATTCTGTTTTCATAGGTTTCTAAATGACCATATAACATGGTTGCGTTAGAATGCATCCCAATTGAATGTGCAGTTGCATGAATATCCAGCCAGCCCCCCGCATCCACTTTGTCTGCACATATTTTCTCTCTGACAATCGGATCAAAGATTTCAGCACCACCACCAGGCAAAGAATCAAGGCCCGCATTGTGCAAGAGGGTCATCCCATCTAATCTGCTGAGCTTTGCCTTTCTGAACATATAATCAAGTTCAACTGCAGTGAATCCTTTGATATGAAGATCTGGGCGATGGGCTTTAATTTTTTTGATCAGTTCTTCAAAGAAGTAAATATCCATTTTAGGATGAACACCTCCTACAATATGTACCTCTGTAATAGGCTTTCCATCGTATGCTTTTACCTTATCCAACATTTCATCAATGGTGAGTTCCCATCCTTCCTCTCTGTGGGCATATAATTTAGAGTAAGAACAAAATTTACAGGAGAACACACATATGTTGGTTGGTTCGATGTGAAAATTTCTGTTGAAGTAAGTGATGTCACCATGTTTTCTTTCTCTAATGTAATTGGCCATTGATCCCAATTCAGCCAACGTAGCTTTTTCGAAAAGAAAAATACCTTCCTCTGGACTGATCCTTTCTTCTCGTTGAATTTTTTGAATGATGGATGACAAATGAGGGGAAGTTTCGATCAAAATGCTCAAATCACCAGCCATGGCCATATAATTTTTGCAAAATTACAACCGAATTCTTGTCTTGCCTAACTGAAATTTATCCCAATGCACCTGCAATACAGGCACACATTAAACAGGCGATGGTGCCGCCAATCAAAGCCTTAAATCCAAGCTCTGTGAGGTTCTTACGTTGGTTTGGGGCAAGCTGACTTATTCCACCAATTTGTATACCAATGGAAGCAATGTTGGCAAATCCACACAATGCATACGTGGTGATGAGGATGGAACGAGGATCTGAAATAATGCCCTCTGCTTTCATTTTTCCAAATGTGATGTAAGCTTGAAATTCATTGATGATTGTTTTCTCTCCCAATAATTGTCCCACGGAAATCATGTCTGATGGATGAACACCAATGAGCCATGCTATGGGTGAAAATACATATCCCAGAATCATCTGGAAGGAGAGGGAGTCATACCTGCCGCTGGATATATTTTTAATCCAATTGTTGATGCCAAGATAATATCCAAATGAACCCAACACCCAATTCAATACATACATCAGTGCTGTGAATACAATTAAAATGGCTCCTACATTAACTGCTAATTTCAAACCATCTGTTGTGCCAAGGGAAATCGCATCCAATGCATTTTCACCAAACTTTTCTTTGGTGAGTACAATCTTTTCGTCAATTTTCTCAGTTTGTGGAAATAAGATCTTTGAACAAACGATTGCTGCAGGGGCACTCATGATAGATTGGCTCAACAGATGAAGGGCAAAATAATGTTGTTGTGCAATGTCATTACCTCCTAAAAATCCTACATACGCTGCAAGCACTGATCCTGCTGTATTTGCCATCCCGCCAACCATGATGCAAAGAATTTCACTTCTGTTCATTTTTTCAAGAAAGGGACGAACCATCAACGGAGCTTCTGTTTGCCCAAGAAATATGTTCGCAGCAGTAGAAACACTTTCTGCTCCTGATACTTTTAATTTACTAAGTAACAATGCAAAGAAGTATACCACTTTTTGAAGAATGCCCAGGTAATAAAACAAAGCCGATAGTGCAGCAAAAAAGATAATATTGGGCAATGCTTGGATAGCAAATGTGTATCCCCAACTTCCACTGGCATCTGCTAAATTTCCAAACATGAACTCAATGCCTTTGTGTGCCAAGTTGATGACTTGAACAAATTGGTCAGAAAGCCACTGTATCAATATCCTAAAGAAATTGTATTTGCCCTGTGAGAGCACTCCAATGGCAAAAGCAATTTGTGCGATGATACCCATTGAAACAAGTTTCCAATTGATGGCTTTTCGGTTGTTGCTGAGGGCATAACAAATTCCAATCAACACCAACATGCCTAAAAGTCCTCTGCTTAACTGTTCCAATTGAAAGTTCATTTCATCTCATTTGGGGGGTAAGATACTCGATTTAGACGTAGTTTTAAAACGCTACTTTGTTCTGTGAAAAACTTTCTTTTTCAATTCGAGGTATAGGTCAGATATGTCCGTCGATACATTCATTTTAATAATCGAAAAAGAGAAACCTCCAATGAATATGAACGTCTTCAACACATGATTGATGATCAGGTTATTCCCAAATGATACTACATAACTTATGATTTCCCATACCAATGCAATCCCTATTGCATACAAATTGTTCTTTGTAAAGGGTTGAAGCTTTAGGAGTTTTTTGATGTAAACATATCTGATAGAGTTAAAGAGAATGATTGCTATGACACTACCGATGGCTGTTCCCGTTAATCCATATTTTTTAGTCAGTATATAGTTGAATAAGATTGATATGAAAACAAAAAACATATTCGTAAACAAATCTATTCTCCAATGCTTTGAAAGTTGTAAAATTTGTGCATTCATCCCTGTTCCAAGCTCAATCAACTTCCCAACACCAAGGATGATCATCAGCAATGGTAAGCCGGTGTATATATCACCTAAATATTTCACAATCAGCGATGCGTTGATCATGATGATGCCCAAAATGGCCAGTGCAACAATCAGCAAAGTCAGTGCAGTTTTCTTATAAAGTCTATCCAGCTTAAGCATGTCTTTGCTTCTCCAAGCTTGTG
>CAYFLQ010000212.1:0-3464 GCA_964344065.1 uncultured Sphingobacterium sp.
AAACAAGTAGGTAAATTCCCTTCTACCTCCTCTCTTCTCTCTTCCCTTGTCCCTACCTGCCGGCAGGCCTGGTCCCTTCTCTCTCCTCCCTCCTCTCTCCTCCCTGGCTGTTATCCCAACACTTCATTCATCGATCTCACAGCAGCAGCACTTTTTTCAAATGCTTCTTTCTCTGATGATGTCAACTCCAACGGAAGAATTTTTTCCCAACCATTTTTTCCAATGGTTACAGGAACACCCAAGCAAATATCTTTTTGTCCGTATTCACCTTCGAGTGCAACACAACAGGTAAATAATTTTTTCTCATCTCTCAAGATGCTTTTCACCAAAGCTGCTCCAGCTGCACCAGGTGCATACCATGCAGAGGTTCCAATCAATTTGGTAAGGGTAGCTCCACCAACCATGGTATCAGCAACAATTTTTTGTTGTTGTTCTTCATTCAAGAAATCAGTAACAGGGATGCTGTTCCATGTTGCTTTGCTGATCAAAGGAATCATAGTCGTATCGCCATGGCCACCAATTACGATGGCGTTCAAATCGCTGGCACTGCATCCAAGGTGTTGACTCAACTGATACTTAAATCTGCTGCTATCCAACGTTCCACCCATTCCAATGATTCTGTGTTTGGGTAAGCCAGTAGATTTCAATGCTAAGTATGTCATGGTATCCATTGGATTACTGATCACAATGATGATTGTATTGGGTGAATGCTTCAACACATTCTCGCAAACTGTTTTAACGATGCCAGCATTGGTGCCAATCAATTCTTCTCTCGTCATGCCTGGTTTTCTGGGAATACCAGATGTGATCACCACCACATCACTGTTGGCAGTTTTTGAATAATCGTTGGTAGAACCTGTGATAATGGTATCAAATCCCAATAAGGCTGCAGTTTGCTGCATATCCTGTGCTTTACCTTCAGCCAATCCCTCTTTGATGTCCAACAAAACAAGATCTGAACATACGCCCGCTCTGGCAATATTGTCTGCGCAAGTAGCTCCAACGGCTCCGGCTCCAATTACTGTAACTTTCATGATGAATGATTTATGATAGTGAGTGATGATTTGCGCCGCAAAGGTAGGATGTTATTTCACAAATTGGATTACCTTTGCCGCCTTAAAATGTAATTATGGCAAATACTTCTGATATCTCAAGAGGCATGATCATAAAGCTTGAAGGAAGCCTCTACACTGTGATTGAATTCGGGGAAAACAAAACGGCCAGAGCAGCCGCCAAAGTTTGGGCCAAGCTAAAAGGAGTCGACAACAACCGTTCAATCGAAAAGACTTGGAACAGCGGCGATACCATATATCCTGTTAGGGTTGAAAGAAAAAGCTACCAGTTTCTATACAAAGATGATACTGGCTACAATTTCATGGACAATGAAACGTTCGAACAAATTGCGGTATCCGAAAATCTGGTGGACGCCCCACAGTTCCTAACTGAAGATCAGGAGGTTTCTGTATTGATCAATACCGAGACTGAACAGCCGATGAGTGTTGAATTGCCTGATAAAGTGGTTTCAAAGGTTACTTATTCTGAACCAGGACTCAGAGGTGATACTGCTACCCGTACCTTAAAGCCTGCTACGGTGGCTACTGGCGCAACCGTAATGGTTCCTTTGTTTGTGAATGAGGGAGATGTGATCAGAATCAATACCAAAACTGGTGAATATATAGAAAGGGTAAAAGAGTAATTTTTACTGTTTTTCATCGTTTTTATACATTTTTGCCCCTTTTTTAAACAAAAAAGGGGCTTTTTTATTAAAAATCGGGCAAAATTTAATTTGGCTGTTTTTCATTTTTACCCCACCTTTACCGCCCGTTAGTGACCCAAAAACCATAAAAATGGACTTAAAACAGATTCAGGACCTCGTAAAAATGGTAAATAAGTCTAATATCAGTGAACTTTCCATTGAGGAAAAGGATATCAAGATTACCATCAAGCAAAAAGAAGACAAGTATGTAACAGGCGTTCCTGTTCAACAAGTTCAGGCTGTTCAGCCAGCACCAGTTGCTGCTGCACCTGCTCAAGCTGCTTCAGCTCCTGCTGCCCCTAAGGCTGCAACGCCAGCTGCTGACAACTTGCTTACCATTAAGAGTCCAATGATTGGAACTTTCTACAGAAGACCTTCACCTGACAAGCCAAATTTTGTGGAAGAAGGTGATGAGGTTAAAAATGGCAAAGTTGTTTGCATCATTGAAGCCATGAAACTTTTCAATGAGATTGAAAGTGAGATAAGCGGAAGAGTTGTAAAAATTCTTGTAGAAGATTCAACTCCTGTTGAATACGATCAGCCGCTTTTCTTGGTAGAGCCCATCTAGTCACTTGCATGGAACCATGCATTTTTTATTCATTTAAATCTGTGGCATGACCAAAGATTCAAAGAAGTCGTTCAAAAAAATATTGATCGCAAACAGAGGTGAAATTGCACTCAGGGTTATCAGAACCTGTCGTGAAATGGGTATCAAAACTGTTGCTGTGTACTCTACAGCCGACAAAGACAGTTTGCATGTGAAATTTGCAGATGAGGCTGTTTGTATCGGAAGACCATCCAGTTCAGAATCTTATCTCAATATTCCACATCTCATGGCTGCAATGGAAATTACCAATGCAGATGCTGTTCATCCTGGATATGGATTTTTAGCTGAAAACGCCAAGTTCGCTGAGATTTGTGGTGAGCATGGTGTAAAATTTATTGGTCCAACTCCTGATCAAATCAGGAACATGGGGGATAAGATTACAGCAAAAGAAACCATGATCAAAGCCGGCGTACCCGTAGTGCCTGGCAGCGGTGGATTGTTGGAAAGTGTAGAACAAGCAAAAGGAATTGCAAAAGAAATTGGATACCCTGTTATTTTAAAAGCAACTGCTGGCGGTGGTGGAAAAGGAATGCGTGTCGTATGGGAAGAAGCAGAAATTGAAAAAGCTTACAATACTGCAAAAGCTGAAGCCCTGGCTTCATTCAAGAACGATGGCGTCTACATGGAAAAATTTGTTGAAGAACCTCGTCATATTGAAATACAAGTTGCAGGCGATCGTTACGGCAAAGTGTGTCATATGAGTGAAAGAGATTGCTCAATCCAACGTCGTCATCAAAAGCTTGTAGAAGAATCTCCATCTCCATTTATGACGGATGATCTTCGCCAACGCATGGGGGAAGCTGCCGTAAAAGCTGCACAGGCCATTGGGTATGAAAGTGTAGGTACGATAGAGTTTCTTGTTGATAAACACAGGAATTTCTACTTCATGGAAATGAATACCCGTATTCAGGTCGAACACTGTGTTACAGAAGAAGTTACCAATTTTGATCTGATCAAAGAACAAATCAAAATTGCAGCAGGAGAGCCTATTTCTGGAAAAAATTATTATCCAGACATGCATGCGATTGAATGCAGAATCAATGCAGAAGATCCTTACAATGATTTTAGACCTAGTCCTGGTAAAATAACTGTGCTTCATCA
>CAYFLQ010000213.1:0-3454 GCA_964344065.1 uncultured Sphingobacterium sp.
CTTATACACTCAATTCATTCATATGAAAAAGATTTTATTCGCACTATTGTGCCTACCCTTGATCACTGTTGCACAAACAGTTGACTCTGCTTGGATTGTTAACAATTACACCAAAACAGAAATCATGATCCCGATGAGAGATGGTGTAAAATTATTTACAACCATCTATGCGCCAAAAGATCAATCTGAAACCCATCCCATATTATTAACCCGTACTCCCTATTCCTGTGCTCCTTATGGTGCAGGGATTTTCAATGCTGGTTTCTGGAGGGGTCCCCGCCATTATTTTTTCAAAGAAAATTATATCTATGTCATGCAAGATGTAAGAGGAAGATGGATGAGTGAGGGAGAGTTTGAAGACATCCGTCCGTATAATCCAAATAAGTCTGGTAATCAAACTGATGAAACAACGGATACCTATGATGCAATAGATTGGATGATTAAAAATATTCCACGGAACAATGGTAAAGTGGGTGTATTCGGAACTTCTTATCCCGGATTCTATGCAACCATGTCTACCATGAGCAACCATCCTGCACTAAAAGCTGTGAGTCCTCAAGCTCCCGTAACTGAATGGTTTATTGGTGATGACTTCCACCACAATGGTGCTTTCATGCTCGCCGATGGATTTGCTTTTTATGCAGGTTTTGGCAAACCGCGTCCAAAGCCAACAACCATAGGACCAAAAGGTTTTGATTATCCAATCAAAGATTATTTTGATTTTTATTTAAGAACTGGAGCTATACCAAATTTCACCAAATTGATGGGAGACAGTATTCGCTTTTGGAAAGATTTAATGGCCCATCCGAATTACGATGAATTTTGGCAGGTGAGAAATACCAGGAAATTTGCTGATAAAGTAAATCCCAATGTTGCCACATTAATTGTGGGTGGTTTATATGATGCAGAAGACTGTTATGGGGCCTGGAATCTCTATAAAGCGATAGAGTCTAAAGCAACCAACAACAATAAAATTGTAATGGGACCATGGTATCATGGCCAATGGGGTGCAGTAGACGGAACAAGATTAGGGAATGTTGAATGGGGAAGCAATACAAGTGAATGGTTTGGCAAAAACATAGAACTTCCATTCTTCAATTACTATTTAAAAGGAAAAGGAAACATTGATCAAATCAAGGAAGCCAATATATTTTTCTCGGGTTCAAACGAATGGAAACAATTTGAAACCTGGCCGGTTGCTTCCATGAAGATGACACCCTATACGCTTGGGAAAAATGGAACGTTGCTTTCAAATGTAAACACAGCATCAACCTCTTATGATGAATATGTAAGTGACCCTGCAAAACCTGTGCCTTATATTTCAGATGTATATATGATGAAAGCCACTCCCAACAGACATTACAGAGAATACATGGATGATGACCAAAAATTTGCTTCCCGAAGAACAGATGTGTTGGTCTATCAAACACCTGTGCTTGAAAAAGACTTGGTGTTAGGTGGTCCCGTGATTGCAGATTTGATGGTTTCTATTTCCAATACAGATGCAGATTTTGTTGTAAAAGTGATCGACGTGTATCCTGATAATTTTGAATACAACAATGGCAGAAAAGATTATTTAATGAGTGGATATCAGCAATTGGTAAGGGGTGAAGTTATGAGGGGCAAGTATAGAAACAGTTTTGAAAAGCCAGAAGCATTTGTTCCAAATAAACCTACTCAAGTAAAATTCAATTTACCGGATGTAGCACATACATTTAAAAAAGGACATCGCTTGATGATACAAATTCAAAGCAGTTGGTTTCCTATTGTAGATAGAAATCCACAGCAATTTTTAAATATTTATCAAGCAAAAGATGAAGATTTTAAAAAAGCAACCATCAAGGTTTTTCATCAATCTAAGTTGATGTTGCCTGTCATTCCGAATTAATTCCATTGAATGGCAAAATAAACAGCAGGTCTAGATGCAGTATTGGTAAAATTATGAGGGATCATCGATTCAACCCAAGCTGCATCTCCTGTAGTTATCTTTTGCTTTTTATCTCCTAGGATCATCTCTCCTTCTCCATCTAGCATCAAAATGATTTCTTCATTTACATGTGTATGCGCAGGATGGCTGCTGGTAGCTGGATTCAAGGATGTAACATGTATGTCAAATCGATTCAACATAATGGTCTTACGATCAAACAACTGACGAACTCCACCCTTGTCGTGTGGTTTATATACCATATCAAACCAATTCATCATAAATGAATTTCCAGCGTTTCTACCACGAACTTGATCAGGAGTTGAAGATCGAACTGTCATGGCATATATTTCAACTGGATCCAAATGAGTATTGGTAAACTCAACGTTGTCTCCAGGCAACACAAAAACTACAGAACCTTTATCCAATGCTTGTATATGATTGTTTAATGTAACGTTTACTGGCCCAGATTTGATGATGAAAAACAACTCATCACCATTCTCCAGTTCATGAAAACCAAGCTTCTTCTTGCCGTTGATTGAATAGGTTTTTAATGTATGATGTGATAATATTTTTCCGCTTCCGTCAAATAATAACTTTGATTCTCCGGTTTTTGTATTTGAAGCAGATACAGATGACAATGTGTGTACTTGAGAAATCAATGAAACTTTTTCTTGGGAATAAGAGGCAAAAACAATTGAAATAAAAAAGAGAGAAATAAATATCTTATACATGGTCGTACATTTCATACATCCAATCTACTAAAATTATCAACAAAGGGTGAAAGAGATAAGAGTTTAATGATAAAGTATTGAATGTAAACTACTTACTCTTGATAATCCAGTTTCGATTTCAATTCGAAACGTTGCCATTTCCAATCATCTAATTTTAGAGGCACGTTAAAAGAATGAGTAACAGTATGAATGATTTCATCATCGGCATTTAACTCATCCATTTGAATGGTACACACTAATTTTTTAACTGCAGTTGGATTGGAAACAAATACTTCAACAAATAAGGGCTTGGATTTTATTACATGCAGGGTACGTTCCCAATAGGTTGATGTACACTCATCAATACGAGGTGAATAATCTTTTCGGGGATATTTAATGATAAATGAGGCCGGTTCATTGGTTTGTACTTGCACAAAGAATTTATTGTGCTCAAACTGAGTTTTCCCTTTCCCCTTAAACAATGAAAGTCTCTTCATATCTATTTAAACGATAGAAATTGAGAAGCTAAATAAGAGATTATTAGATTTAAATAAAAATATAGTTAGTCCAGTTATTTGAAATCAGTACAGATTTGGGGAAAATGTACAAATTAATTGCACAGATTTTAAAGAAATACGCAACAGATAATAAAAAACTTAAACAAATCAAAGATTCAATTTCATCATAATATCAAGCTGTTTGTCATCACCCAACATGAATACATGAGTATCAAATGGCTCAAATCCGTTTTTTTGATAAAATTCAATGGCCCGATGATTTTTCTCCCATACACCCAGCCAAACAAAATCAACACCTC
>CAYFLQ010000214.1:0-3376 GCA_964344065.1 uncultured Sphingobacterium sp.
TCAGGACTGAACATTGGAAATGCATCAAATCCTTTATCCCTGCTTATTTTTCGGAGCGCTCCCCCATCTTCATTCATCAAATAAAGATTGAATGGAAATCCTCTTTTGTATTCGTGATTGGAAGCGAAAATGATGGTTTTACTGTCAGGCATATAAGCTGGTGCCCAGTTGGCTTGGCCGAGGTGACTTACTTGTTTGGCATTGGATCCATCAGCTTGGGCGATCCAAACTTCCATCTTTGTTGGAGCCACCAAGTTCTCTTTTAATAAATCTTTGTATTCCTTTATTTCATCTTCAGTTTTTGGTCTTGATGCTCTCCAGATAATTTTTGAACCATCAGGACTGAACCAAGCTCCACCATCATAACCAAGATCTGAAGTGATGCGAGTGATTTTGCCAGTTTTTAAATGCATGGTATATAAGTCAATATCACCATCACGTGTGGAAGTAAACAACATGGTTTTCCCATCGGGAGAAATCGTTGCCTCTGCATCATACCCGGGAGAATTTGTCAAGTTTTTTACTTGCTTTCCTTTTGTATCAGAGATGAATATATCATATCCATCATACAAAGGCCAAATGTATTTGTTGCCGTATTTGGCTCTGTCTGGAGTTGGAGGACAATCAGCATTGGATGCATGTGTCGATGCAAAGACTACATGTTTTCCATCTTTTAAAAATGCTCCACAGGTAGTTCTTCCTGTGCCATTGCTTATTCGAACAGGATTGAATTTTTCATTTTCATTGGTGGGAACCTTCCCTATAAAAATTTGATCACATGCGATTCCTTCTTTTGGATTGGTCTTTTGAAAAATGATCCATTTCCCGTCAAAACTGAAATAGGCTTCAGCATTGTCGCCTCCAAAAGTCAATTGTCGAATATTTTTGAAGTGGGATTCATCACTATAGTGCAGACTGTCTTGAGCGTGGATGGAAAAAGGTGCCATCCATACACACAGTGCCATGATACTGATCAACACAAATGAAATTTTCTTCATGATATCCTGCTTTAAAATGACCGCAAATGTACCGATTAACGAATTCAAAAAAGTCATAGAAGTATCATAAAAAGGATAGTTTTTGTAGCTTTGCATATGGCACAGGGCTTTAATAAAAGTCGATTGTTTTTTTTACTCAGCATGACCATAGTTCTGGGATGTATACAAAAGCCGGAAACACAAGATCAGCAACCATTACCTTCTGAACAGCATCAAATAACTTCCCTCGATCAAATCTATCAATTGGCAAGTGATAAGAATGCCAGATGCCTTGCACTGACCGATTCGATTTTACAAACGACCAGTGATCCAAATGCAAGAGCAGAGGCCTTTTATATCAAGGGGCTGTATTTCTCCAATATCAAGGATATTCCAAGTGCTGAGCGTTTCCTGGATTCAACCATCAAGGAAAACTATACATTTTACGATGCTTATATAGAAAAAGGAATCATCCTCAATGAAAAAGGTGAGTTTGAAACAGCCTTAAAAACATTGATGATTGCTGTAGAAATCACAAAAAATAATGCCGATCTTTATTATTGGATAGGAAAATCATACGAAGGGATGAAAAAGAATAAAGAAGCAAGCGCCTACTACAGTATGACTCTCCAAATCGAACCAACCTTTCAAGCAGCAGCAGAAGCATTAAAAAGAACAAAACAATAACATGGCCATCATTGCACCCTCACTCCTTTCAGCAAATTTTCTTCAGTTGGAAGATGCATGTAAAATGATCAATGCATCAGAGGCAGCGTGGTTTCATTTGGATGTAATGGATGGAAGATTTGTTCCGAACATCAGCTTTGGACTACCCGTCATTTCTGCCATTAGAAAAGCAACAACCAAAGTATGCGATGTTCATTTGATGATTGAAGAACCAGAAAAATTTACACAAGCTTTCAAAGATGCAGGTGCTGATGTATTAACTGTACATGTAGAAGCCTGCAAACATCTGCATAGGAACCTTCAACAAATCAAATCATTGGATATGAAAGCAGGGATTGCGATCAATCCGCATACCCCCATAGAATCCATCAAAGAGGTCGTTGCAGAAGCAGACCTGATTTGCGTTATGTCTGTTAATCCTGGATTTGGAGGTCAACAATTTATTAACGCAACGTTAAGTAAAATTGAAAAACTCAAAAACCTCATCATGCAAACCAATGCTAAAACGCTGATTGAAGTGGATGGAGGTGTTACACTCGAAAATGCTGCACATATCATCAAAGCTGGCGCTGATATCTTGGTTGCTGGCAATACAGTTTTCAATGCAAAGGATCCCATTGAAGCAATCAAATTGTTAAAAAATATTTCTTAAGTCCTTTTCCCTCCTTTTACATCAAACCAGTTTACTCACAGGGTGTTGATAAGTATATGTTGGCTCGATAGCTTTAGTTTATTTAAATTTATAAAACAACATCAATTGTACTAACCCTATAAAATTCAACACTTTGACTGAAACTATTATCAACCTTGAATCTGTTAATCCGATTGAATTCTTTGGTGCAAACAATGGAAAATTAGATCTTCTAAAAAAGAGGTTTCCACTACTAAAAATTTTAAGCAGAGGTACACAATTAAAACTGAGTGGCTCTCCAGAGCAAATTGAACAGGCAAAAGAAAAGATAGATCTGCTGGTTCAATATTTAGAAAGGAATGGCAATGTCAGTCATAATTACTTTGAGCAAATTTTGGGCGGTGATGATACTGAAAGTGTAGACAATTTTATTGATAAGCATCCAAACGATGTACTCGTATTTGGCCCCAATGGAAAATCAGTTCGAGCAAGAACACAGAACCAGAAAAAAATGGTATCCCTTGCAGAAAAAAATGATATCATCTTCGCCATCGGTCCTGCCGGTACTGGTAAAACATATACCGCTGTTGCCCTTGCTGTTCGCGCTTTGAAGAATAAAATGGTTAAAAAAATTATTCTTACCCGTCCGGCTGTAGAAGCAGGTGAAAGCCTTGGATTCCTTCCGGGTGATTTGAAAGAAAAAATTGATCCATATTTGAGACCATTGTATGATGCGTTGGATGATATGATCCCAGCAGACAAACTTGGCTATTATATGAGCACCCGTGTCATCGAAATAGCTCCCCTGGCATATATGCGAGGTAGGACGTTGGACAATGCGTTCATTATATTGGATGAAGCTCAAAACACTACTGATCTTCAAATTAAAATGTTTTTGACCCGTATTGGCTCCAATGCGAAAGCCATCATCACAGGTGATTTAAGTCAAATTGATCTACCCAAGAATCAGAAAAGTGGATTAGACAAGGCTACAAGGATCTTAAAGAATATTGATGGCATTGCTCATATAGAATTGGATGAAGAAGATGTTGTAAGACATAGATTGGTTAAAGCCATCATC
>CAYFLQ010000215.1:0-3336 GCA_964344065.1 uncultured Sphingobacterium sp.
AAATAAAATAGTGCTGAAATGGACTAACACTTATTCAGGTGGAGGTGGTCCAGAATATTGGTCTATTGATAGAAGAAAAAACAGCGAAACTAACTTTACGACCATAGTGGCAAACATACTTGATGCAGCATACGCAAGAGATTCAACCAACAATATTAAAGTGTATGAATACAGAGATAGCACATTAGATGCAAATACTGAATATGTTTACAGAATATATGCACATGCTAATGGGAAAACATCCAATTTCAATCAGACCAATGGAACAACCTTGGTTGCTGCCGCAAACCTTCCAAATGTTGCTATTGGAAATCAAATATGGGCCAGCACGAATTTAGAAGTAACCACCTACAGAAACGGTGACCCCATTCCTCAGGTTACATCTTGGGACCAATGGAAAACAACCAGAACAGGCGCTTGGTGTTACTTGAATTTTGATACCAGCAATGGTTCGAAGTTTGGGAAACTGTATAACAGATTTGCAATTGATGATGCCAGAGGCATTGCCCCCAATGGATGGAGAATACCTACCTCTCAGGATTGGTATACATTGATGAGTTCTCAAGGAGGGAAAAATGTAGCTGGCGACAAACTTAAATCAACACAATATTGGTTGGCTTCTGGCTCTACTTCAGTTGTGCCGACCAACAGCAGTGGATTTAATGGTTTCCCCGGTGGATTTGTTTCTCCAAATGTAAAAACCGTAGCTGCTGGATCTGAAGGTAAGTTTTGGACAAGCTCAGATTCAACATACTCAATGGGAACTGGAAGAATTAACTTTTTCCTTTATTACGGAACTTCAGAATTATACCCATCTGTTGACACAACTGCTACCATGGGATATTCAATTAGATGCATAAAAAATTAAAAGAAATATAGCAGCTCTGATTAGTACAAGTATCTGATCAATAGCCGGCACCTTTGCCGGCTATTTGTTTTATACCCTGAACGTTTTGAATGTTCCACAATTAATATTGAAGAAATATAGAGATTATGAATAGAAAATAGACGATATTGTTTATTGCTAATAAGATGTATTATGACAATCACAAAGACCCATAACATGAAATATATTTTTATCCTCACACTGCTGCTCAACAGTTTTATAGGACATGCTCAATCCAACAAAGATTCTATTGCCATCATCCAACTCCTTGCAAGAGAAGGAAGAACCTGGCGCATGGGAGATGCAAAAGCACATGCAGATTGCTGGCAAGTTCGTCCATATGGCAGCGTTCTTGTATCTACCGGTGATGGAAGAGTGATGGATATCCCATCATCAAACATCGTCAACCCTTCTTCAAAAAATACTGCCCCAGGAGGATTTGCTTTTCATACCAACCACAAATTGAGTATCAACGGAAACAGTGCATGGGTGAGCCATGATGAAGTTTCTATCTCCAAAGAAGGAAAAGAATCGCACTCAAAAGAATTAAGGTTGCTGGAAAAAGTTGCTGGCAAGTGGAAATTGGTTGGACAATCTGCACACATCATAAGCAATTCAAACACAAGTGATAAAAAGGACACAACCAGCTATATCCAAACAGTTGATATCACAACTGGTGATATAGAAACAGTTTCCATCATAAAAGATCATTTCGAAGCACCAAATTGGCATCCCAACAATTATCTGATTTTGAATCACAGAGGTGGATTGTATACACTTGATTTATTGTCAAAAAAAATGAATCAATTGAATACAGGCGTTGCCAATGCCAACAACAATGATCATGGCATTTCACCTGATAAAAAATGGTTGGCCATTAGCAACAATGCAAAAAATGATACATCCAGAAAGTCTTATAAATCTGCTATCTATATTTTACCTGTAACAGGTGGAGAGCCGAGAAGAATTACACCTGAAGTTCCATCCTTCTGGCATGGATGGAGCGCAGATGGTAAAACCCTTGCGTATTGTGCAGAACGCAATGGCAATTTTGATATTTATTCTATCAGTATAGATGGTGGAAAAGAAAAAAGATTGACTGAGACAGAAGGATTGGATGATGGTCCGGATTATTCTACCGATGGAAAATATATTTATTTCAATTCATACAGAACCGGACATATGCAAATTTGGAGAATGCATACTGACGGTTCCAATCCTGAGCAGTTGACATTTGACGAAAATTCCAATTGGTTTGCACATCCTTCACCTGATAATAAATGGATTGTGTATATATCATATACTTCAGATGAAAAACAAAGTCATTTGTTTGGCAAACAAGTCATTTTAAGATTGATGAACCTTGAAACCAAAGCCATCAAGGATATTACACCTGTGTTTTATGGTGGCCAAGGAACGATCAATGTTCCTTCATGGAGTCCGGATAGTAAAAAACTAGCCTTTGTTGCATACTCGGTACACTAATAGATGACCATCAAGAGTCGAAATGCTTTTCGCAATAGCAAATTCCGATGCTATTGTATATTCATGTAATTTTCTATACATTAGTATAGATCAACATTGCTTTATGAAATCAAGAACCCGTCTTCTGGGCTTATGTTTGTTTTTATTCGCTCAGCTGCAATCTCTAGCGCAATTCAGCAAACCTGAAATGTCCAAACTAATCGACAATCAATTTCAATTTGCCGCAAAACAATTAAAAGTTCTAGAACAACATGTACCTGATTCTGTGATGCCAAAAACCATCAATAAAAAAACAGGCATGCTTGAAGTAAGCAATACCACCTGGTGGTGCAGCGGTTTCTTTCCTGCAAGTCTGCTCTATGTATATGAATATACCAAAGACAATGAAGTACTTCGCATTGCAAAAAAACGACTGGCACTTCAGGAACCTATGAAACATTATACCGGCAACCATGATTTAGGTTTCATGATGTTCAATCCTTTTGGAAATGCATATCGATTGTTCAAAGATCCTAAAGACAAGGCAACCATTGATACTGCAGCCATGTCATTGATTACCCGCTATCGTCCACAAATCAAATCGATTCAAAGCTGGAACAAAAACAAAAACTTTAATTGCCCTGTCATCATCGACAATATGATGAACCTTGAATTACTCATGTGGGTTTCACAAAACGGCGGTGATCCCAAATTCAAAGAAATCGCCATCAATCATGCGAATAGTACAATTGCCAATCATTATAGATCAGATTACAGTGCGTTTCATGTGTTGGATTATGACCTTGAAACTGGAAAGCTAATTGCCGGAAAAAATCATCAGGGATACAATGATGCATCTGCATGGTCTCGCGGACAAGCATGGGGCTTTTATGGATTTGTTATGATGTACAGATTTACAAAAGATCAACGATATCTTGATCACGCAAGAAATATTGCAAAGTTTTTATTCAATCATCCCAACATGC
>CAYFLQ010000216.1:0-3329 GCA_964344065.1 uncultured Sphingobacterium sp.
AATCAGTGAAGTGTGCAATGGCATTTACATTTTTTAATGAAAGCATTGGACCTTCGAAAGTCGACATACCATAACAAGTAACAGCAACCACCATGAATTTCAAAATCACATCTTCTCTAACTTTATCCCATGCACCTCTCAATGTCAACAATCCGTTGATCATTCCACCCCAGCTGGGGAAGATCAACATGAAACTGAATACAACTCCAAGTGATTGTGCCCAATTTGGCAGGGCAGTGTAGAGCAGGTGGTGTGGACCTGCCCAGATGTATAGAAAAATCAGCGCCCAAAAATGAATGATCGATAAGCGGTACGAATAAACGGGTCTATTGGCAGCTTTAGGCATGAAGTAATACATCAAACCTAAATAGGGTGTAGTTAAAAAGAATGCAACGGCGTTGTGACCATACCACCATTGTACAAGTGCATCTTGTACACCTGCATACCAGGAGTATGATTTGAAAATGGATATGGGTAATTCAATGGAATTGACAATATGCAAAACGGCAACAGTTACAAATGTTGCGATGTAGAACCATATGGCTACGTACAGATGTCTTTCTCTTCTTTTGATGATGGTAATGAACATGTTGAGTCCAAATACCACCCAGATCAATGTAATGGCAATATCAATGGGCCATTCCAATTCTGCATATTCTTTTCCAGTGGTCATGCCAAGTGGAATAGTAACGGCAGCAGCAACGATGATCAGTTGCCATCCCCAGAAATGTATTTTACCCAGCAAATCACTTGCCATTCTTGTTTTCAGCAAACGTTGAATGGAATAATAATATCCCATAAAAATTCCATTGCCCACAAATGCGAATATCACCGCATTCGTATGTAACGGTCTTAATCTTCCGAAGGTGAGTCCAATGGTTTCTTTTCCAACAGGAATTCCTCCAACATTCATTTGAGGAAATACCATGAGCAAGGCTACCCAAACACCAATGAGCATTCCAACGATGCTCCATAAAACGGTGGCGTAGGCAAAATTTCTGACGATCTTGTTGTCGTACGAGAATCTTTCTATATGCATGTTAAGGTTTTTGGCGAGAGGAAGAAGTATCGCTGAAGGTCTTGTCTTCAAATAACATCCTTACTGATGGCGATATTTCATCTTCGAACTGCCCCTTGCGAACTGACCAGATAAATGCAAGGAGAAAACCTGAAGCGACCAAAAGGCTTGCTAAAATCAGAATGATAATGACACTCAACGATTAAATTTTTTCAAATGTATTGGCATGATGTTGGGCCATACATGATGGGCTTCAAGTGGAAATATGATTTTGATCAGGTTTTTAAAAGAGTTATAAGTTATTAGTTCTAAGTTTTAACTTATAACCTACAACTTAAAACTTACAACTCTCGCAGCAGCGTATGTCAGAACAATGATACTAATTGTACTTGCCGGCATGAGGATGGCTGCAATAAGTGGGGATAACAGCGCTTGGGTAGAAAAATACATGCCTACTATATTATAAGCAATCGATACTGCAAAACTGATGGCAACTATGGTCTTGCCTGATTTGGCCAGTTGAATCAATTTATTCAGCTTACTTAAGGACGTTCCTTCCAAAATAGCATCACAGGCTGGTGTAAAGTAGTTGGATTGATCTGTTACAGCAATACCTACATCACTTTGTTGTAAAGCTCCTGCATCATTGAGGCCGTCGCCAACCATGATAACTTTTTTACCATTTTTCTGTAGGGATTGTATGAAGGATAGTTTTTCTTCAGGATTTTTATTGAAGTGAAAGTTCACTTCTTGGCCAATCATATTTTCTAAGTATGTTTTCTCTCTGTCATTGTCTCCGCTTAAAATATGAATGGAAGTATGGCTTCTGGATAGTTGTTGTATCATATCAAAGATGCCATCTCGGTATGCCTGCTGCAATTGAAATTTTCCTTTGTAAAGGCCATCAATACTGACATGTACATTCGTTCCTTCATCTTGCATTCCTGCAGAAAACCATCTTTCATCACATACAAAATCCATCTTTCCCAAACGAATTGTTTTATGGTGAGATCTTGCCTGGATACCTCTTCCAGGGATTTCTTCATAAAAATCAATGGATATTTTTTCGTCTTCGAACTGCCATTCGTTCCATGATGAAATGCTTTTGCTGAGTGGGTGACTGGATTGTGTTGCAACTGCTTTGATCAACATCATGTCTGGGTGTGAAAGGAGTTTTCCATGATATTGAATCGCAGAACGCTGATTCGTTGTAAGTGTACCTGTCTTATCAAAGACGATGGTATCGGCAGTTGATAATCGTTCAATCACATTTGCATTTTTTAGGTACAAACCTTTTCTTCCAACAATGCGCATCAGGTTGCCAAATGTAAATGTAGCAGATAACAGTAAGGAACAGGGACAAGCAACAATCAAGATGGATGTAACTGCTTTCCATGTTAAAGATGGATCATGCAATTGCCAGTAGATACCTGCACTGCATGCAATGGTGAATAAAACCATGCTGAAATAATTGCTCCATGGATGTATAAAGGAGGCTTCCTTGTTTTTTTGATTGTGAAATGCATCGTTGTTCCATAGTTTGGTAAAGTGACTGGCTGCAACGGGTTTGATTACTTTTATTTCAATCGCTGTTCCCATTTGTTTTCCTCCAGCATAGATCAAATCTCCTGCTTTGATGCGAACAGGATCTTTTTCTCCCGTTACAAAACTATAATCAATCATGGCTTGTCCATCCACCAAAAGAGCATCTGCAGGAATCAGTTCTTGATTTTTAATGAAGAGTATATCGTTTGCAATGATTTCTTCGATGGGTATGTATTTTTTTTCATCCGCTCTTTTTACCAGGCTGCTCATCGGAAAGTAAGATTTGTAATCTCTATCAAATGCTATTGCTTTTTCTGTTTTTTCTTGAAACCATCTTCCCAACAGCATGAAAAAAACAATCCCACTCATGGAATCTAAATATCCTGTTCCATGGTTTGAAATAATTTCATACACACTTCTTGAGAAAGTGATGATGATGGCCAATGCTATGGGGGCATCAATGTTCAGGAATTTTTGTCGCAATCCTTTCCACGCCTGAATAAAAAACGGTGCTGCTGCATAGAGTAAGACCGGCAGAGAAAGTGCTAGACTGATGTAACTAAAAGTGCTGGTGAGTAATTTTTCATCGATCCCCTCGGATGCGAGATAATCAGGGAAGCTGAGCATCATGATGTTGCTGAAGCAAAAACCTGCAACTCCAATTCGCAAGATGGTTGAGTTATGATGAAAGTTTTTTTTCTTGGCTTGATTGTCTGCAAAGCTGATCAGGGGCGGATATCCGATGTATTCAAGCAGGGAGGAGAGT
>CAYFLQ010000217.1:0-3303 GCA_964344065.1 uncultured Sphingobacterium sp.
TCACCCTTGCTTTTTGATCAATATCTGTAACAGAGTTTCTTAAAATAAAATAAGCACCGTATACCAGCAAGGCAAGGGCAGCACCAATTAATTTAGGTTCTCGCATGATCGATCCCAAAGATGCATACGCAGGATTGTTGGGATCTGCCCAGGTATAACTCGCCCAAATAGCACCAGTAAGATAACCCAGTATACCCATGAATGCACCCACGCTTGCATATTCATTTGCTTTGATATCATGAATGGATGATCTGTTGCTTAAATATCTGATACTTTGTATAACTGAGATCGTGAAGAGAATCATCATTGCAAACCACATGCAGACATGGAAGTAGAGATTTCTGATGGTTTCTCCTAATTGTGTAAGTTCAGGTACAGGAAATAAGAATCCGCCAACAACAGCGTAAAGTAACAGTGCAATCGCAAGAAGTTTCCACCAGGTAAAGCGCATGAATCAATGGCTTGAATGAACAAAATTAGGCTCTTCGATTAATCTTTCCATAAAAATGGAAATAAAATCACTGATAGGATGATCATCAATACATCAAAGGCCAACAATAAGGCAATCATTTGAAGGGGAATGCCGTCTCTGAAAATTTCTCCAAAAGCTGTTTTGGATAGTCTTACCAGCATCATCAATTGTGGCAAAATCAAAGGGAAACCAAGTATCGCCATTAATGAGGCCTGTTGCATTGCTTTTGAGGCAATGGCAGCCAACATGGTAAAAATCAATCCAAGTCCACAGCCTCCTAAAATTCCAATCAGACAAAAAGAAATATAAGATGATGTGGGATTGCCAAGCATTGCCGTATAGATCAATAAGTTAATAAGGCTCATTGCAATCATCAACACTGCATTATACGTCAATTTGGAAAGTATAAAGGCAACAGGGGAGGTGATGGTGTAGTAATAAAGCATCCTGCCTTTTGCTTCTTGCAAAAAACTTTTGGCTACTGCATTGATGCAAATGAACAGTTGTGTGATCCAAAAAATGGCATTCCATGTTGATGCATCAGGTTCGTCCAAGGTCAAATAAATCACGAATATCGTTGATGCGATATACAGTAAAATTCCATACAGCGTATGCTGTTGCCGTGTTTCAAGCAACAAGTCTTTTTTAAGCAAAGCTGATATTTGTTTAGCTGTATTCAAATGTTCTTTATGAATTGAAGCAAGATCTGCATCTGGCTTCGTAGTGATCTTTTTCACCGATTACAACCTGATCTGTCTTGTTAGAAATTCTGTAAGAGTAACTGGCAACGCCACCGCATTGCATACATACAGCATGCAATTTTGTAACAAAATTAGCAATGGATAACAATTGAGGCATGGGTCCAAATGGATTGCCTGCATAATCCATATCCAAGCCTGCAACAATCACTCGTTTGCCGGCATTTGCAAGTTGTCCAACCACTTCCAATAGTTGATTGTCGAAAAATTGAGCTTCATCAATACCAATTACATTAAATGCATCTGAGCTCATTAAAATCTCAGCTGCATTGTTAACGGCTGTTGCAGTGATGGTTGTTTCATTATGTGAAACAATATTGTTGCTGTGGTATCTATTGTCTAATTGAGGTTTATAGATCCCCACTTGTTGGTTCGCTATTTTTGCCCGTTTCAGTCTTCTGATCAATTCTTCTGTCTTGCCAGAAAACATTGATCCGCAGACCACTTCAATCCATCCTGATTTCTGGGCAACATTGCTGGGCTCGGTAAACATAGACTATAACAAATTTGAATCCTGTAAAAATACCATAATTCGAGAAGTTGCACCAGTGTTTGTATGTACAAATTCTTTTGCTAAGCGATTTTTTCTTTCGATTTCTGAAGGATTGTCTAATAAATGATTCACCTGTTCGACAAATGCAGTGGATTCGCTAAAACTGTAACCCACACCGATATCAATCAATTTGCTGGCTTCTGCCGATCTGTTGTAATGGCGTCCCCAGCATACTATTTTTCCATAGGCTGCAGGTTCTAAAACATTGTGGATGCCAGCATTGTTGAAGCCTCCACCGACGTATGTAATGGTTGCATACCTGTAAATTTTTGATAACATCCCAATGGAGTCAATGACCAATACGTTCGATTTTTTATTAAAGTCGTATCCACTTAATAACGATACATTTTTGAAGGCAGATTGTATGTTGGTGATGTGCGAAGGTGATATTTCATGAGGAGCAATAATGCATTTCAAATCTTTTCTATTGGCTTGTAAGCACGAAAGCATTTCTTCGTCTTCTTTCCACGTGCTTCCGGCAACAATAACTTGATGGTTCCCACAAAAATGTTCAATTGCTTTATGCTGAAATGATTCATGTATGATTTCTGTAACACGATCAAACCTGGTATCGCCAGAAATGGAAACGGATGAATGTATGTTCAGCGACTGAAGCAATTGTTTTGATGGTTCATCCTGTACGAATACATGAGTAAAATATTGGAGCATCTGTTGGAAAAAATTTCCAACCACTCCAAAATAGGCCTGAGATGGTAAAATAATTGCTGAGATAAGGATGGTCGGAATTCTTTTTTTATGAAGTGTATGTAAGTAGTGGTACCACAATTCATATTTAATGAAAAGTACAAGCGATGGTTGAACCAACTCAATAAATTGTTCTGCATTTTTTTTGGTATCCAATGGCAAATAAAAAACGTAATCAACACCTGCATAATTTTTTCTTACTTCATATCCAGAAGGAGAAAAAAATGTGGCCAATATTTTATAGGAAGGGTAATGCTTTCTGATGGATTCGATGAGTGTTCTTCCTTGTTCGAACTCACCTAAAGATGCACTGTGTATCCAAATAATTTTGTGCTGGTTTGTACTGAGCGTGCGCTCCATTTTTTCCTGCCATCCAATCCTTCCATGATGCCATAACCTTGCCTTCTTGTTCAATAGGGCTGCAATCCTAATGCCAAGTCCATATAAAATGATGAAAATATTATATGCGAAGACCATGATAATGAATCTTTTGCGAAGCTAAGTCCTAATCCTGGATTGCCCCGTTTTTTCTTAACTTTGCAGCCACCAAAAACCGACCATGATACCCATCCAAATGGTGGATTTAAAGAGGCAATATGCCAAGATCAAACCAGCAATTGATCTTGCGATGGCAGATGTCATGGAGTCGAGTGCATTCATCAATGGAAAACCTGTTTCAGATTTTTCACATCACTTGTCGGGGTATCTCAATGTTAGACATGTAATCCCATGTGCAAATGGAACGGATGCATTACAAATTGCTATGATGGCCTTGGGACTTGAGCCAGGGGATGAAATCATTACTCCCTCATTTA
>CAYFLQ010000218.1:0-3301 GCA_964344065.1 uncultured Sphingobacterium sp.
GTTCAATAATTCATACTTTGATCAGCTGCAATCAAGTGGATTAAAAGCAAGCGGCATCAATCCCGCTACCAATCTTGTTGAAATTGTTGAAATCCCTTCTCATCCCTTCTTCATTGGCGTACAGTATCATCCAGAGTTGAAGAGTACGGTAGAAAATCCTCATCCTATTTTCGTCCATTTCATCAAAGCTGCCAAAGCATTTGCGCAGTCGAAAGACAAAAAAGGTATGTTGGAAGGACAGTTGATCTGATCATCCCTACAACCAACATAAAACCTTAGCTTTGCCCTTCAATTTTACAGCACATGAAATTTGATAAGAATTCGGTGATTGGCATTACGTTGCTGGCCTTTCTTTTTATTGGATATTTTTATTTTACTCGTCAGGGTCAGTTAGAATTAGAAGCCAAACAGAAACATCTTGCTGATTCACTCGCAGCATTGCAACCGGCAGTGAAAAACGCGACAGATACAACTCCCGTTGCTTCTTTGGATACCGTTAATACAAAATCTGCAACCGTCGGTTCATTGATACAAAACGGAACATCAACAGAGTCGTTCCGTACGATTGAAAACGAATTGGTCAGGATTAGTTTTACCAATAAAGGAGCACGTCCAATAGCTGTTGAATTGAAAAATTACAAATCTGCCGATAGTGCAGATGTTAAGCTGATGGCTTCTCAATTCAATAAGATTTCATATCTGATTAATACAGGAAACAATGAAACTGCATCAACTGATGAATTATATTTTGAGGCTGGTGAAGTGAAAAAAGAATCTGATGGATCAAGCTCGCTGGATTTTAGCTTGCAAGATTCCAGTGGGAAATCAATCACCCATCATTTTTCTTTAAAGCCAAATACCTATTTGTTAACCTGGCAGCTTCAAACAAAGGGTGCAGATAAACTTTTTTCTCAAAACCATATCAACTTGGTTTGGCAAGTCCAGGCAGATCAACATGAATTGGATATCCAAACTGAGAAAAGAGAAACCCAGTTGGGTTTATTGGCTGAGAATGGATATGACTACTTTACCATGCGAGATGGATTGAACAAAAGTTGGGAGTCGGGAATGAAGTGGTTGTCCATCAAACAAAAGTTTTTCAATACTACTCTTATTGCTGATCAGGGATTCAGCCATGTTGATATCAATTGTAAAATGCCTGCTGATTCCTTGAAAATTGTTTCTCAGTCGGTAGCAAATATGCAAGTGAATTTACCTGCAGCTTCTGTTGCCAATCTTAACTTTTCATTTTTTGTTGGTCCGAATGACTATCAAATTTTGAAAGCACAAAAAATAGAACTGGAAAACATTGTTAACCTTGGTCAGGGGGTATATGCATTTGTGAAATATATCAACAGGTGGATCGTAATGCCTGTATTTGATTTCATTCAGAAATATGCACTTAATTATGGATTAGCGATTGCATTGTTAACGATTTTTATTCGTTTGCTCACTTCTCCATTGATTTATTCATCCTATGTAAGTGGTGCAAAAATGAAAGCATTGAGACCTGAGTTGGATGCCATCAAAGCAAAGTTTGAAGGAGATCAACAAGCTTTCAGTATGGAGCAAATGAAGTTGTATCGTTCCGCTGGTGTGAATCCGCTTGGAGGCTGTATTCCAGGACTTCTTCAGATCCCTATCTTCTTCGCGTTGTATGCATACTTTAATGCAAACATTGATTTAAGAGGTGTTTCATTTTGGTGGTCAAAAGACCTTTCATCATTTGATGCCATTTTTAAGTGGGATTTCAACATACCCGGACTAGGAAGTCACTTGTCACTTTTTACCATCCTGGCTGTAGTTACCAACCTATTGATTGCATTGTATAGCATGAATTCAACACCTGATTCAGGGAATCCTGCTTTGAAATACATGCCATACATTTTCCCAATTATGTTGTTGGGAATCTTCAACGGTCTACCTTCTGCGTTGACATGGTACTATACTGTTTCAAATGTCATTACATTGGTTATGCAATTTGTGATTCAACGATATATCATCGATCATGATAAAATCATGGCAGAAATTGAATCAAACAAAAAGAAGCCAAAGGAAAAATCCAAATGGCAAGAGCGTTTTGAACAGATGCAAGAAACCCAGAAGAAAGTGAATGACATGAAGAACAAGTCTTCAAAAAAATAAACAATGAAAAAGTTGCTGTTGCCATTGGGATTGATGATTTCTGTAATGGGCTACGGACAAAAAATTTTCTCTGAAGGGACCATCATTTATCAAGTTGCTACACTCTTGGATAGCCAAGTTGTTAATGCTCAAGTGAAGTCTGTTCAGCAAATCAAGGGTTCACATACCAAAGTTGATCTGGTTAGCAGTGTTGGCAAAACATCCACCATTTTTAATTCAAGGGAAGGTGAGGGTGCTATCTTACAGGAATACGGAGCACAAAAAATAATGATTCCTGTAACCAAGGAGAATCTTCAGTCGCGTAACCAGAAGTATGAGCAACTTGTATATGAATTCCAAAAAGATACAAAGATGATTTTATCGTATGCTTGTACAAAGGCGGTCGCATCTTTGCCAGATGGAACACAACTTGAAGTTTATTTCTCAAAAGATCTGGTGACGGATAATACAGATATCGGTTTTCAATTTGGAAAGCTACCAGGACTTGCTTTGGAGTTCACATCGAGAAAAGGGAATCGCGCAATCACTTATAGTGCAATATCCATCCTCTTTGAACCTGTTCCCATTCAACAATTTGATTTACCCACAGCTGGATACAGAATATTAAACTACGAGGAAAGTCAGCAGAAAAATTAAAAACTATTGAGGCTTCTGAGGAGTCTTAAATTTATTCAAGACCACTTTGTTTTTGTAAGGTAGGATGTAAGTGATATTTCCTTTTTGATAGGTAATCACATTGTTGAACATCACGGTGTGGCCATTTCTTTTGAATCCGAAGGATTTGTTGTCTTTGTATGAAAAACCTTCCCTTAAAGAAAGAGATAAATTTTTCTTCATATTGGAAAAAGAAGATTTTCCGGATTTTGATTTCATCACGATGCCGTCAATCGCAAATACGCAAACGGACATGGTGAGTGCTATACTCATCACACCCAATGATTTGAGCAATTTGCCAGCTGATATGGAAATGGATGTAGACATCAGATACAAAATTAACATATTTTATTCATTTTGGTTCAACCCTTCTTGGCTAATTGCGAAATCGCAATGTTGATAAAAAGATGGGTAGGCTGGTGGCTTAGAATCCGATCATTTTCAGTAAATTAGGTAAATGCCACACATGACCGGCGGATCCCATTTGCCAGAACAGGAAGAC
>CAYFLQ010000219.1:0-3297 GCA_964344065.1 uncultured Sphingobacterium sp.
TGGTTGGGTGAGGGTGAATGGCGTTGAGGATTTCATGGTTGGTGGTCTCCAATTTGCGGGCTACAACCACCTCGGCAATCATCTCGGTTACCCCAGCTCCAATCATGTGTGCACCAAGGAATTCGCCATATTTAGCATCGAAAATCACTTTTACAAATCCGTCTGTATTTCCAGCTGCACTTGCCTTACCAGAGGCCATGAAGGGGAATTTACCCACTTTCACCTCATATCCAGCATCTTTAGCTGCTTTTTCGGTGTAGCCAACAGAAGCAATTTCAGGTGAGCAATAGGTACAACCTGGGATGTTGTTGTAGTCGATCGCATCTGGCTTGTGGTGGTATTTCTTTTCAAGGAAACCAATCGCTTCAGCAGCATTGATACCCTCTTTACCTGCTACGTGCGCCAATGCTTGTCCGGGTGAACAATCCCCTATCGCATAAATTCCAGGAACAGTAGTCTGTTGTGTTTTATCGACAACAATTTTTCCTTTCTCTGTTTTGATTCCATTTTCTTCCAATCCGATGTTTTCAATATTGGGTGCAATACCCACTGCACTCAACACAATATCCGCTTCCAATACTGATTCACCAGATGCATTCTTCACAGAAGCCTTTACGCCAGCACCTGCAGTATCCACCTTGGTTACTTCACTTGAAGTGAGAATATTGATTCCTTTCTTTTTCAATTGCTTTTCCAACTCCTTGCTGATGTCCTCATCTTCCACCGGAACAATCCTCGGCATGAATTCAACAATCGTCACTTTTGTGCCCATTGAATTATAAAAATCAGCAAACTCAACGCCGATTGCACCGCTTCCAACGACGATCATGGATTTAGGTTGCTGAGGCAATACCATTGCTTCGCGGTATCCGATAATTTTCTTTCCATCTTGAGGCAGGTTGGGAAGCTGGCGACTTCTTGCACCAGTTGCGATGATGATATATTTCCCTTCCACCATTTGTTTCTTTCCATCAGCTGCTGTGACTTCAATCTTTCCTTTTCCTGCAATTTTTCCATATCCCATGATCACATCAATCTTGTTCTTTTTCATCAGGAACTGAACACCTTTGCTCATTTTATCAGCAACACCACGGCTGCGTTTTACGACTGCTCCAAAATCATGTTCAACATTGCTGGATTTGATACCATAGTCGGCACTGTGTTTCAAGTAATCATATACTTGAGCACTTTTCAAAAGGGCCTTGGTTGGGATACATCCCCAATTCAGACAAACACCACCCAAACTCTCTTTTTCAATGATTGCAACTTTGAAACCGAGTTGTGATGCTCTGATCGCAGCTGGATAACCGCCAGGTCCACTTCCTAATACTAGTACGTCGTATGCCATGGTATTAATTTTATATTGAGATGCAAAATTACTTCTTAAGGGCGAAATGACAAAAATGCCTATGAGGGCGGATTTCAAAAAAAAGTTACCTTAGAAACGTGGTACAGAAGAAGAAAATAAACTTTGATTTGTTCAATACCAAGGCTCAATCAGGCGTTGCCTCCAAAAATGCATCCCTGAAAAAATCGATTATCAAAAAAATTGATCGAACGTCACATTGCACCATCACTGAACTGAGCAAAGAATTGAACATCAGTGTTCCTAAAACTACAACGCTCATCACCTCTCTTGTGGAAGATGGATTTATTCAGGATGAAGGCAAACTTGATTCAACGGGTGGAAGAAAGGCGAGTGTATTCGGACTTTCAGCAGATGCATGTTATTTTGTTGGAGTAGCCATCAGCAGGTTTCATATCGACTTTGGTGTGATGGATTTCAAAAAAGGATTCAATACCCCATTCCAACAAGTTGCCTATAAGTTTGAAGACTCTGAAGAGTCCCTGAATCTATTGATGGATGAGATTAAAAAGTTTTTAGCCAGTATTGAAGATGAAAAACTTCCTATCAAAGGAATCGGAATTTCAATGCCGGGAAGGATCAATACCAAAACTGGAAAAACCATCAATTATTTCAAATTCACAGATGAGCCTATTAAAGATGTACTGCAAAAAGAATTGAGCATCCCAGTGTTCATTGAAAATGATTCGAGATCCATGGTATTTGCAGAGATGAATGCAGGCGATTCCATGAATGAAAAAAATCTCGTGTTCATCAACATTGACTATGGTATTGGAATCGGCATCATCATTGACGGGAAGACCTATTACGGAAAATCTGGTTACAGTGGTGAACTCGGACACATCCCATTGTTCGACAATGAAATCATTTGCATTTGCGGAAAGAAAGGTTGCTTTGAAACTGAGGCATCCGGATTTGCATTGAAAAGAAAGTTCAAAGAGAAATTAAAAAATGGATCCAGTTCATCTGTATTGAAGCATAAAAAAATTGATGACATACAATTGCCTGATATCATTTATGCTGCGAAGCATGAGGATATGCTTGCGATTGAACTACTAGCCGAAGTGGGTGAAAAACTGGGAAAGGGACTCGCAGTGTTGATCAACATATTTAATCCTGAGACACTGATCATTGGTGGTGCATTGGCTGAAACAGGCGACTATATTCGACTCCCGGCAAGAAGTGTCTTGAATAAATTTTCCTCTGCATTGGTCAACAACGACACTACTTTGAGATTATCCAAATTGGGAGAACACGCTGGTGTTATCGGTGCATGTTTGATTGCAAGAAGTCGCGTTGTATTTTAATAAGCTTGCGCGAATAATACTCTTTGCTTGCTTGGCTTACCTGAGTAAACACAAACGCCAGATTCAATTTTATTGTTGAGTGGGATACAACGAATGGTTGCTTTTGTTTCTTCTTTGATTTTATCTTCTGTCTCACTGGTTCCATCCCAATGCGCTGCAACAAATCCACCTTTTTCAGTAATTACTTTTTTGAATTCATCCCATGAATTCACTTCAGTAATATTTGCATCCCTGAATGCCAACGCGCGGTTATATAGATTTTGCTGAATCTCATCCAACAATGTCATGATATGTTCAGTGAGTCCAACTGCAGAAACAGATTTTTTCTCTTTGGTATCTCTTCTTGCTATTTCCACAACACCGTTCTCAATATCCTTCGGACCAATAGCAATTCTCACAGGAACGCCTTTCATTTCATACTCTGCAAACTTCCATCCTGGTCGCACATTATCTGAATCATCATACTTGACAGAAATGCCAGCTGATTTCAAAGAAGCAAGAATGCCATTCACTTTTTCATCCACCAATGCTTTTTGTTCTGATCCCTTATAAATTGGAACAATCACAACCTGCAATGGAGCAATTTTTGGAGGCAGTACCAATCCTTCATCGTCACTATGTGCC
>CAYFLQ010000220.1:0-3279 GCA_964344065.1 uncultured Sphingobacterium sp.
GCAATGCGATCACGGTGTTTGGGATCAAGATTGGCATGTATCTTAAATATGAACCCACTGAATTTGTCTTCGTGAACATCAATCATCCTGGCAGTCGTTTCCCTGCTTCTGGGTTCAGGAGAGATCCTGATGAATGTATCCAGCAATTCTTTTACACCGAAATTATTGATGGCACTTCCGAAGAACACAGGAGCAGTTTGCCCCTTCAAATATGCATCATTATCAAAATCACCGTACACGCCCTCAATCAATGAAGCATCCTCCCTCAATTGTGCAGCATCTTTTTCACCAACGAGATCATCCAAATTAGGATCATTGAGATGATCAATTTGAACACTGTCTTCTTCCGTTGCTTTTTGATTGGCATTGAAAAGCAACAAACTTTTGTCAAATAAACTATACACCCCTTTAAAATCCTTTCCCATATTGATGGGCCAACTCAGAGGATGAAGGTGAATGCGCAATTCTTTTTCAATTTCATCTAATAAATCAAATGGATTCTTTCCATCTCGGTCTAATTTGTTGATGAAGACAATCACCGGTGTGTCTCTCATCCTACATACTTCCATGAGTTTTCTGGTCTGTTCCTCTACCCCTTTTACACCATCCACTACCAATACAACACTGTCAACTGCTGTCAATGTTCTGTACGTATCTTCTGCAAAATCTTTGTGACCTGGCGTATCAAGCAAGTTGATCAACATCCCTTTATACTCAAACGTCATAACCGAAGTAGCAACACTGATACCACGCTGACGTTCAATTTCCATGAAATCGCTCGTAGCATGCTTTTTAATCTTGTTGCTCTTTACTGCCCCTGCGGTCTGAATCGCACCACCGAAAAGCAAAAACTTTTCTGTGAGTGTGGTCTTACCGGCATCCGGGTGAGAAATAATCGCAAAAGTCCTGCGTTTTCGTATTTCGTTGTCGTATTTCATGGATTCAATGGGCGCAAATGTACATCAAGTTGCCCGTTCGTCATCCAGATTTCCCCTTCAGCAAATTTTTAAAAGTCGTCTTGGAATGATAGCCTAATTTTGCCGCATGAGAAAGACGTTGGAGATCGTTTGGACCACCCTCAAGCTGGCAATTCAAGAATTGGCCAAAAACAAACTGCGTACATTTCTTTCTTTATTTGGAGTGACCATTGGAATCTTTTGCATCATTGGAGTATTGTCGACTGTTAACAGCCTTGAAAAAAATATTCAGGATGGAATCAAATCTCTCGGCACCAATACTATTTATATTGACAAGTGGGATTATCAGGGAGGTGCTGAATACCCTTGGTGGAAATATGTAAACAGACCGAGTCCGAAGCTAACTGAGATGAAACTCATCAAAGAAAAAATCAGCGCCAAAATTTCGGCAGTTTTTAGTTTCACTACACAATCCTTTATTCAATACGACAACGATAAGTTAGATGGCATCAATTACCATGGCATCACGGATGAATTTGAGAAGATTCAACCTGTAGAAATTGCCTATGGCCGTTACCTCAATCAAATGGATTTTGATTTTGGAACCCCCAATATTGTGATTGGATACGAAAATGCTGAAATGCTGTTTGGCAAGGCCGAAAAAGCTGTTGGAAAAGAAGTTGGACTCAGAAATAAAAAAGCGATTGTAATTGGAGTCATAAAAAAACAAGGTAAAAGTTTTATTGATGGATGGCAATTCGATAAAAGCATTGTGCTTTCCTACAAATTCATGAAACAGATGTTGTTCAACGAAAGATGGAACAACCCAAAAATTATCATTGCTGGTCCTGAGGGCATGAGCAGTGATGCATTGAAAGATGAATTGAAAGGTGCGATGAGGTCTATCAGAAGACTCGGACCCACTGAGGAAGATGATTTTGCATTGAATGCCATCAGTGATTTCAGCAAGAATACATCTCAATTGTTTGGAAGCGTTAATTTAGGTGGATGGTTGATAGGGCTCTTGAGTTTAATCGTTGGAGCATTTGGAATTGCAAACATCATGTTTGTAACCGTGAAGGAACGCACTCCCATCATTGGACTCAAAAAAGCCATCGGAGCAAAAAGAGGAACCATACTTATGGAGTTTCTACTTGAAAGTGCACTCATTTGCATCATCGGCGGATTGATTGGAATCTTATTGGTAGTGATCCTCGCACAATTGTTGAGTTCAGCATTTAATTTCCCCATCTTTGTCTCTACTCAAATTTTAGGACTCGCTATTTTCATTTGTATTGCCATTGGCATGTTGGCTGGGATTATACCGGCTATGATTGCATCCAAAATGGATCCAGTAGTGGCGATCAGATCCAAGTAATCAATTCAGTTTATTCCATTGTACCTTTGCCGTATGAAACGCGAAGGAATCATCGTTCTTGGCATTGAATCGTCTTGCGACGAAACATCTGCATCCATATGCAAGGATGGACATATTCTTTCAAATATTATTGCATCTCAAGAAGTGCATGTACAATATGGTGGAGTTGTTCCAGAACTTGCCAGTAGAGCACACATGCAACACATAGTGCCTGTAGTTGACGAAGCTCTTCGAAAAGCAGACGTTAAATTAAATGAACTTGATGCAGTTGCATTTACACAGGCACCCGGATTGATTGGAGCATTATTGGTAGGCACCAGTTTTGCAAAATCACTTTCATTAAGCTTAGATATTCCATTGATTGCAGTGCATCACATGCAGGCACATATCTTATCCAATTTGATTGAAGAACCCCGCCCTGCATTTCCGTTTTTATGTCTGACCGTGAGTGGCGGACACACACAAATCGTATTGTGCAAGGATCCTCTCAACATGGAAATACTTGGAGAAACATTGGATGATGCTGCAGGTGAAGCCTTTGATAAATCAGCGAAGTTGTTGGGGCTTCCTTATCCAGGTGGACCCTTGATTGACAAATATGCAGCGGAAGGAAATCCACTTGCCTTTCATTTTCCAGAACCACACATAGAGGGATTGAACTTCAGTTTCAGTGGTGTCAAAACTTCCATCTTGTATTTTCTTCAGAAGGAACTAAAACAAGATCCTGATTTCATTCAAAAAAATCTACCTGACCTTTGTGCTTCAATTCAATACACCATTGTCAATATCTTACTGCATAAGTTGAAGAAAGCAAGTTTAGAGACCGGTATCAAACAAATTTGTATTGCTGGGGGCGTTTCAGCAAACAAAGGTTTGCGCAACACGTTGGACGAGTTTGGCAAAAAATATGGATGGAGCATTCACATACCCAGTTTTGAATATTGCACAGACAATGCAGCTATGATTGCTATCACTGGCTATCAT
>CAYFLQ010000221.1:0-3260 GCA_964344065.1 uncultured Sphingobacterium sp.
AAGTCCTACCGACGCCACTCCTGCAGTTCATCATTGTATGCGAAGACTAAAGAATACTTTTCCTGCCATACCTATCATCCCTGTAGATGAACGCTACAGCTCCAAAATGGCCAGCAATGCGATGCTGGAAATGGGCATGAAGAAAAAAGACAGAAGAGAAAAAGGGAATATTGATTTGATTGCAGCAACGATGCTGTTACAAGATTATTTAGGAAACAACATTTTATAACCAGGTTTTACCCTGCCAGCGCTGATATCATCTAACTTCTTTTTGAGTAATTTTCTTTTTATCAAAGAGATTCTGTCAATAAATAATTTTCCATCGATATGATCATACTCATGTTGAATCACTCGTGCATTGAGACCTCTGTACGTTTCAGTTTTTTGAACAAACTGCTCATCACAATAAGTGATGGTGATGATATTTTCACGGGTAACCTCTTCTCTAAAACCTGGTAAACTCAAACATCCTTCATCACAAGTCCATTCATGTCCACTTCTATCTGTGATGTGTGCATTGATAAATACTTTTTTCATTCCCTGCTCACCTTCAAACTGATCTTTGTCTTCATCATCACTGTTTTCAAAAACTTGTACAGTGTCCATTACAAACAACCTGATGGCTTTATTGATTTGTGGTGCAGCCAAGCCCATTCCATGTGAATGGTACATGGTCTCCCACATATCTGCAATGAGCACCTCAAGATTTGGATAATCTGATTGTATATCATCACAGACTTGTCTTAGAACTGGATGACCATATGCAACTACTGGAAGAATCATACTGCAAAGATACTGAAGATCTATCCGTTGTAAAGCAGATCGTAGTATTCTGTTGCCATGCGATTGGAATCGAATCTGAATCTTACATCTTTCATACCATTTTGTACAACTTGTCTCCAGGTATGTGATGCGTCATAGTATAGCGGCAACACTTCCTCTTGTAAAATTCTATAGAGTTCATTCATGTCATAATCGTCTTGATCATGCACATGCATGTTTTCATAATCTTGTGGAGGCACTACGAAACCATTGTTCCCATGATTGATGAATTCAACAATCCATCCATCATTGGTTGAAACATTCACTGCACCATTCATCGCTGCAGTCATACCACTGGTTCCGGATGCTTCTCTTGGAACACGAGGATTGTTCAACCAGATGTCTGCAGCCTGTTTCAAACGTTTGCTCAATCCCAGTTCATATCCTGTGCATACTGCCATATTTTGATGGCTTTTGCTAAGATGCACCAGATGATTGAATTCAGTTATAGCAGGATAATCTACTGGGTATGGTTTACCGGCCCAAATGATTTGCACTGGGTATTTTTTATTGGAAAGCAGGGCTTCAAATCTTTCTCTATCCCTGGTTAACAGATCAGCACGTTTATACCCTGCAAATCTTCTTGCCCAGACAATCGTAAAAATATCTGGATCAAGAAGTTTTCCAGTTTGATCTGCTACCAGATCAAACGCTCTTTTTTTAAGATATCTTTTTCGATCGATAAACTTCTCGTCATTTTGTTCATCCATTGCAAAATACAATTGCTTGTCTGCCCAGTATCTCCAGTTTTGTGAATTGGTAACATGAATGATTGGACAAACACCTTCATACTTGCCCCACATTTTTCTGCTCACATGTCCGTGCAATTCAGAAACAGCATTGGATAATCTTGCGAACCTAAGTGCCGCAAGAGAGTGATTGAACTGATCATCTTCCATACCAGTAATCTCTCTTACTTTGGAAAGCGGCATTCCACAGAAATAAGACATTTTTTCACAGAGATAAATGTCGTGTTTTTCATTGCCTGCTTCTTCAGGAGTATGTGTTGTAAAGACCAATTGTTTTTTTAATGCATCAAGATCACCACCATTTTTATTGAGCAAATAAAAAGCAGAGGAGATGGCATGTGCTTCATTAAGGTGGTACACATCCGGTTTGTATCCCAATTCATCAATCAATTTTGCTCCACCAACACCCAGTAGAATGAACTGTGCAACTTTGGTTGCAACATTTGCATCATACAAACGATGCGTAATGGTTTGGGAAACATAATCATTCTCTGGCAGATCTGTACTTAACAGAAACAGTGGGGCAGACTTGAATGTTTCAGGATTGAGATAAAACGCTTTTACCCAAACTGGTGCATCATGAATCATGATTTGAAACTTGATGCCGGTATCTTCTAAAAAGTTATAAATCTTTTCATTCCACTGAACCTGCAAAGTTTGATCTTGGTTGCGGGCCTGATCGTAATAACCATACTTCCAAAGAATACCCACACCAATAAGGTTCTGACGCAATTCATATGCACTTCTCAAGTGAGAACCAGACAAAAAACCGAGACCGCCGCTGTAAATCTTCAATGGTTGGTGTATGGCAAATTCCATAGAGAAATAAGCAACTCTCTTTGAAAATCTTGCATCAATAGAATAAGGGAGTGCATAATGCTTGAAGCTCGACATGTTCTGATCCTTTGTTTAATGAGGTCGCAATATAGTCCCAAAAAGGCAATGCATGAAATTAATATGTATTTTTTACACAATCTGTGGAGAACTTTGGTTTCATGATCCTTTAATGAGGTATTTGCGGAAAAAAACTACATTTGAGCAACACATGCCCATGAGAAAAATATTTCCCTTTTTAGCCATCATTTTCATTTTCATTTCTTGTGGTAAAAAGGTGAAAGACATCAATCAGGATGAAGATGTGGTGGTGAGTGATTTCATTCAATCCTTCAAAGAAATTGAACTTCCAATTCAGTTTAAAGCAGAATCATTTGACAAGAAGGAATCAGACAGTGATTATATTAAACCAACGGTTGTATCAAAGTTTGTACCTGATAGTATTTTCAAAAATGAATTGGGAAAATTGAAAGACATAAAATTTTATAGGAAAGGAAGATTCAAAGCAGAAGAAACGGAAGAGACCTACCTTTTTTTAACAGCGCAGAAAAAAGAAAAACGATTGGCATACATCCTATGTTTTGACAACAATGAAGTTTTCAAAACTGGCATGCTCCTCAGCGAAAAAAGTTTCAATCCCTCGATCAATTATGAAGGCATTCTAGATAAGCGGCTTACCATCACCAAACTCAAAAATACCAATATAGGCACCGGAAAATCATATTATAACAAAAGTGTGTATGTGTACAACACGGAGGGTGTTTTTACTTTGATATTAACGGAGAGCAATGAGCCAGTTGTTGAAAGCGAGGTATACAACCCCATTGATACCCTTCCCATGTTGCAGCCATTGAG
>CAYFLQ010000222.1:0-834 GCA_964344065.1 uncultured Sphingobacterium sp.
AATTAAAGTAGAATAATCATGGAAGTTCATCACCCACATCATTCTGGGCATAAAAAAGACTTGAAAGAATACTTTACGGAGTTCTTTATGTTATTTACTGCAGTAACACTTGGATTTTTTGCTGAAAATCTTAGAGAAGTTTATATCGAAAAAGAACGTTCGCATGAATTTGTTGAAAGATTTGAAGTGGATCTCAAAAACAATGTTTATTTTCTGGATTCATTGCTAAAAACAGATGATGGTATAGAATATTTAGTTGGAAGTGCGTTGATTGAATTGGTGCAATCAAAAGATTCATTTGATCTCAACATATTTTTTGATAAAGTAAGCCCAGCATCACCAAGATTTTTAAGCAAGAATGATACATACGAACAAATGAAAAGCTCGGGTGCATTGAGATATATCAAAGACAGCAAATTGTTGGAAATGATGGTCGACTATACAAACGAAACAGAAGGCGCTGAATTTCGCAGCATGACACAAGAAGCTGGATTTGTTCAAGGAGATTTTGCAAGAGCCTTGAATAAATGGATTCCTCAAGACATTGCTATGCGTGCATATGTTACCAATTTCGAAAAACAAAAAAATCAGGCTCCTGCATCAGACAGTGTAAACAATTTGATTAAAACAATAGAACATTATAAAACAACAAAGCCTTCAATCATTAAAGGATCAAAGCTTGAAGCATTTAAAGAGGAGATTATCCCTGCAGTTACCCGCAGACTTAGATTGATGAAAACAACCATGACCAATCTTCAAAGAGCAAAAACAAAAGGCCAAAAACTCTTGGAATACTTAGATCAACATCATTGATCAAATGATGTGTATATACAT
>CAYFLQ010000222.1:844-3260 GCA_964344065.1 uncultured Sphingobacterium sp.
ACTATCAACCATGTTGCTATAAAGAATAATCCAACATACAAATTGTTCAAGTTGGATTTTAAGTCCTTCTTTATAATACCTCTGTATAATACCCAAACCAGGAAGACAAATGCAAAAATAATAGGTTCAAATATTCGTAGCATCAGTATGAAATTACCTACTTATCAATCAAATAATTCCACTTTATATCTTATTTTAGGTTAAATATTCTTTCATGGAAGTCCACCACCCTCACCACCCCACGCATAAAAAGAAATGGTCGGAATACATCATTGAGTTTGTGATGCTCTTCGCTGCCGTGACGCTGGGTTTTTTTGCAGAAAATGTGAGAGAACACCAAGTTGTAGAACATAAAACTGAACAGAACTTAGAATCCATCATCCTTGATTTAAGGAAAGACTCTGTGCTGATTCAAAACAGATTAAAAGAATACAGCCAGGCGTCCATGTTGCTGGAAGAATTGAATAACCTATCGATCAATTACCACCTGTCAAAAATTTCCAAAAATGAATTTCTTGACAGCGCTATTAAAATAAGTTATACACTAAGATTCGGTACTTCTTTTTACATCAACAATTCATCGTATAAAAATACCATTGCAAGTGGTAGCTTCAGCAACATAAGTTCTATCGAACTGAAACGTACGATTTCAGATTACTACGAAGTATACGGTGCAAAACTGAATGACAACAATAGAATATTAGATGATGTGGTCGAATATTATAATGTATACACATTCCCAGTTCCTGGAGGAAGATTTGGGAAAAATAAATCAGAAGATGTAAGAAAATTCCTGAAAGAATACTATATCTCTAATAATATGATGAATAAGTATTTACTCGACAAAGAATTTTTAACCTTCAACCAAAAGGCAAAAGATAGAGTTGATATCTATTCCAGATTGATGGATACATTCAATGAAAAAAATACAGAATTATTAAAACTTCTTGAAAAAGAACTTTTATAACTTGCATACAGATATGAAATACATGAAGCATCTGTTCATCATCTTGCTCTTCAATAGTTTTCACTACTGTATTGGACAACAAAAATTTCCAACCCAACAATCATTGGTCTTTAAATCAAATTTCTATTCAGCACCCAGTAAAAAACCAACAGTGGCTGTAAAGCCAGATTTTATCAGCTCGAAACAAGGATTTATCTGCAAACAAGAATGGAAATTTGAAAAGAAAACCAAACTACCCCTCAAATTGAGGTTAGGATCACTCGAATATGTAAACAAGCTCGAAGGAAAATAACATTGAAGTCTTATAGCAAACCTCAAAACCAAATGATTGGATGCCGAATGGGGAGATTGCGAATCACTTCTTCTACTTGTGGATTGTGATCCAATGACTTCCACAAAGCATAATACTCATGTTGATTGAATTGTAAAGATCCAAAAAGTAAAAACGGATGTGCCACCGGCCAGTTTTCCCAATACATCACATCTTTTTTATATGGCCAGCTTGACTTATCAAATACATATGGATATAAAAAAGAAATTCCTTTTTGAATGGATTTGTGATCTGCTGTTTCAAAATTCCAGAGATTGTCTTTTTTATCAGATAAAACCTGACAAAGCATGGTCATAGCATCTAAATTGAAAAGAGAGTATCCAAATGGCTTGGTTCGCGCCAATTCTTTTGGGAAACTTCCATCCATAGCCATTTGATCAGGTAGATGTTGATACTTATATCTGTTCTTACAAGTATCTATAAGCGATAAATCTTGAGTAAATCGTGCAAATGAAGCCACTTGCATGGTCCAACAAGTTCCGTGATTGTTCAATGCATTTTTTTCATCTATACCATATGCATGTTGAGTTACCCAATCTAAATATGTACTAAACCATTTTCTGTACCCGATATAATCTTGTTTTCGTGCATATTTTGATTGCTCTAACTTGATCAATGCCTGTGCTACTTCCATAAATTGAATCATATCTATAATTCCTATCCCTCTTCCGGTAACTCTTCCTTGAATTGCTTGTGCGTACAACATATGAGGATTCATTTTAGTAGCCGTATCGATCAACCACGCTCGAGCATGAACAAAAGCATGTTGAGCATATTTTTCATCCCCGGTCAGCATATATGAAGATGCAAGGGCCCCCATGATGCTACTGAATCGTATCATTGCTTTTCGATGGGCTACAAAATTATCCGGATTCGTTTCACCATCTCGTTGGATGTAGGGCCCATCCGGATTTTTTGGATCAGGCCACCAGTAATCTGCCTCTGAAAAAAAATCATGGCTGCCACCTGCACTTCTGATAGATCGATATGATGTAATCGTGATTGGCTGTTCATGCAATGCTTTTTCTGCTTCATCAATCACAAGATTGTTGAGTTCTCCCTTAGCTAAGTTTTGATAATAAATAGACTGTGCTGTGACTTGCTGAAATAATAAAATC
>CAYFLQ010000223.1:0-461 GCA_964344065.1 uncultured Sphingobacterium sp.
GTCAATAATTTCGCGCAAAATTTATTTATGTGTGGAATAGTTGCATATGTTGGTAATAGGGAAGCATACCCGATAGTTTTAAAAGGGTTAAAACGGTTAGAGTACAGAGGGTATGATAGCTCTGGTGTGGCCATCATTCGAAATGGAATTGAATTACACAAGAAGCAAGGGAAAGTGCTTGAATTAGAAGAGGCACTCTTGGGGAAGGAACTTCATTCAACTATAGGCATTGGTCATACACGTTGGGCAACACATGGTGAGCCCAATGATATCAATGCACACCCACATCTTTCTAAAAGTGGAAGAATTGCTATGATTCACAATGGAATCATTGAAAATTATGCATCCTTGAAACAGGAATTGCTAAGCAAAGGATATGTTTTTAAAAGTGAAACAGATACCGAAGTGCTTGTAAATTTTATTGATGATATTTTAATCAACAATCAATGCTCTCTTGAAGA